>NZ_JBFUGT010000003.1:0-179168 GCF_056402775.1 Rhodococcus sp. P3_B8 | reverse complement strand
TGACCGGCCCGCTGAACGTGGTCACCGGACCGCTGGCCGACCACGCCGAAGCGGTGCTGCGGGAAGCGCTCAGCAACGTCGTCCACCACGCCCACGCCCACCACGTCGACGTCACCGTCTCCGTCGACGACGACCTCACCATCTCCGTCACCGACGACGGAATCGGCCTGCCCGACACAGCCGCCCGCAGCGGCCTCCACAACCTCACCACCCGCGCCCAACAGGCCGGCGGCACCTGCACCATCACCACCCTCGACACCGGCGGAACCCGACTGACCTGGACCGCACCGCTCCCAGAACCGTGAGACGCAACCCAAATGTAAAGTCACGGCGCTCGATGTCCGTTGCGCCGACCGGTGACCCGTGAACATCCAAAAGGTGTACCGGCGCTGATCCAGCGATCGTGTCGGAGCCGTGTCGCGAACATCTCCACCGCCCGCGCCGCGGCTGCCGGGGACACCGAATCACCTGGATGTGCCCGGGAACTCGGTCTCGTGGAAAGTCTTTCCGGTTCAGCGTGACGATCACCCCGGTCCCGCCGACGACGGCGGCCGCAACGACGTGCTCATCGTCGGGATCGGGCAGCGAGAATGTGCCCTCGAGCGGCTCCCAACCGGTCACCATCGCATCACCCGAAGTACTCGCGCATCGTCCCGACCAGCCGCGCACCAGCCGTTTGGGCCTCCGCCGGAAAGTGCTCGCGCCGTTCGAGCTTGGCGGCCTCATGGAACTCTGGGCTCGTCGAGAATCACCTCCGCCCACAACGGACGATACAAACCCTCGACCGCCATCGACAGCAGGAAATCCCGCTGCAGGCTCGGCCAGAGGACAGTCCGGGCAGTCTATCGACCACCCGCCGACGCTGTCAGCCCACGCCGCGGGCGCGCCGTCGCTCCGCGACCGCTTCTGTGCGCTCAACTACTCCGCCCCCACCGCCGGATCGTCATCGTCGTCGATCTGCACCCCCGTCTGCGCAAGCGCCTCGTACTGGCGGGCCGGCCGCTGCTGCTGCTTCTCGAGCACATCCCGCAGCAACAGCCGATGCCGGTTGCCAACAGCCGATGCCGGTTGCCGACCTTCTCCGCCGGCAACTCCCCCACATCGATCAACCGGCGCACCGTCGGCCGGCTCACCCCCAGCAGATCCGCGGCCTGCTGCGTCGTCGACATCGTCGCCCGAGGCGCCACCGTCACCGCACGACCGGACCCCAGCGCGGCCACCACCTGTTTGAGCGCCGCATGCACCTCCGCCGGCAACTCCACCTGATCATGCTCACCGGCACCGACCAGCAGATACCGCGGCTCGACCCGGTCACCGCGGCGCCGCTCGTGCGCGTCGAGGAAGCCGACCACCGCCGCCAACCCCGCACCCTCCACCGTCTGCGGGAGATACGTGTGCTGATCCAACGCCTGCGCACCCATGACCGAACCACTTCCCGTCCGAATTACTCGGAACACCTTTCGAACCTTCGAATAGCGGCGAACCGTGGATGGACAGCGGATTCAGGCGCTGCAAGGGCCGAACACACCCGGCAGGTTCAGTCCGGGGGTGAAGAACAGCTCCATCCCGATGAAGAACCACGCCACCAACGCCGGCCATTGGACGATGAGGGACCCGGGATTGTGGACGCATCGGCCATCGACTGATCGAACCTGGCGGTGTTCACTCGAATTATCACAAGCAATGCGAAGGCTCGACCCGAGCTGGTCGACACCTTTGGCGGCGCCCCTGATCGACGCCCGGGAAGGGACGGCACCGATGAGACCGGAAACGGCGGAAGCCCGCATGTTGCTGTCGGTGATCGAGCGTGCCCAGAACATGGTCGCACTCGCTGACTACGACASCGGTCGCCTGCGCTATCTCAACCCYGCYGGSATGCASCTGATGGGRTTGRCCGACGAGGCCGCCGTCGCCGCCCGCTGGGCGCCGGAATTCTTCACCGACGTCGGATTCATCCAGGCCCCCGACATGGAATCAGCCCTGCTGGATCAGGGCCGGTGGGAGGGCCGGTCGGAGTTTCGGCACTTCCTCACCGGTGAACCGATCCCCGTGACCTTGTCCACCTACGTGGTCGAGCACACGCAGGACCAACGCCCCGCGGTGATCGCCTGCATCGCCCAGGACCTACGGACTGCGCAGGAACACGAACAGCGCCTGCACACCGCGTTGGAGGCGGCCGCGTACCGGGTCCGCGAACAACGCGCCCTCGCCGACCTGAGTCAGCTCGCCGTCGACGGCGACCTCGACCACGTCCTCGTCGCCGCGGCGGACGCAGCCGCCGCGTTGGTCGGGGTCAACTGCGCCTCGGTCGCCCGGGCCGACGAGCCGGGCGCGGTGTTGCGGGTGCTCGCCTACCGCGGTCAACCGCCCGTCCCGGACACCTTCGCCCCCGGTACCGATTCCCAGCCCGGATACGCGGCCGCCACCGATCAGATCATCATCTGCCCCGACCGGTACGGCGAGCACCGGTTCTCCACCGAAGCCATGCAGGCCCGGAGGCTACGGAGCGGGGTCTGCGTTCCCATCGGCGCCGACACGGTATGGGGAGTGCTCACCGCACACAGTGCCCGCCCCCGCGACTACTCCGACCGGGAGGTGATGTTCCTGCGCTCGGTGACCGCCGTACTGGCCGCGGCGATCCGGCGCATCGAGGCAGAAGACGCGCTGCGGCATCTGAGCCTGCACGATTCATTGACCGGGCTACCCAACCGTGCCCTGGCCCATCAGCAGATCGACGCCGCCCTGGACACCGCACACGGAAGCGGGCGCACGGTTGCGGCGCTGCTGATCGACCTCGACGAGTTCAAAACCCTCAACGACCGACTCGGCCACGCCGTCGGCGACGACGCCCTCATCCGGCTGGCCGAACAACTGCAATCGGTCATACGCCCCACCGACACCGTCGCCCGGATCGGCGGCGACGAATTCCTCATCGTCTGCCCCGACACCACCACCACCGAGGCCATCACCCTCGCCACCCGCATCACCGAACTACACATCGGACCCGACACGGCCGGACGCGAACTTCGCTACACCGCCAGCGTCGGCATCGCCCTCGCCCGACCGGAAGACACCCGAGTAACGCTCATCCGACGCGCCGACGCCGCCATGTATGAAGCCAAAACCACCGGAAGCGGACACACCCTCGCCCCCTGACACGAACCCCACACGCCCGCACCCCAGCACACCGCCACCGACATTCATTGTGCCGCAAAATCTTCCTACCGAAGCACCAAACAGGCCAGCCGAGCGTCGCCGAACCTGACCTGCCCCCACCAGGCTCCGCGGAGCGGATGCTTGCGACCGGGGCTCGGCCGGCACGAACACCTACGGTGCATCACCCCAGACGCGAACTCGCCCACAGGCCCACACCAGACCCCACCGCACCACATTCAGCTCAGCGACGACGAACCGCCGCCCGCACCGCCGGCCAGAACCTCGACACCTCCGGTCCACGACCGCATCACCGACGCCCTCGACACCGAACAACCCGAATAGCAGGTTCAGTCGGGGGTCAAGAACAGTTCCACCGACACGAAGAACCACACCAACGTCACCAACGGCACGAACGCGCACACCAACGGGCAGGGCGAAGCCCACACTCGGATCGGCCGCGGCGACGCGGCCCGTGACGGCGACGACCTACGGGGACATCTGTTCCCCGGTGACGAGGAAAATCACCCGGCGCCCGACCACCACTGCATGGTCACCGAAGCGCTCATAGAAACGCCCCAACAACGTGACATCGACCGCAGCCGGGATGGTACCGATCCAGGCCGGATCCTCGATCAAGGTGAGCAGCCGTCGATGCAGATCGTCGAGCTCGTCATCGCGCCTACCGATCTCGGCAGCCAGTTCGGGATCATGCGTGCGCAGAACCCGCTCGGCGAGACCGGCCAACTCMGCCGCCACCCGCCCCATCTCCGAGAGAGCAACTCCTCCGCCTCACCCGAAGCGACGTGCTCGGGATGACGCCGGCGGACACTTTCGGCCACATGCTGCACCAACCCACCCATCCGGCTCAGATCCGCCACCAGGTGCACACCGGTGACCACCTGACGAAGATCACGCGCCACCGGGCCCTGCAACGCCAGCAACGCCATCGCCAGGTCCTCACACGGACCGCGCAACTCCTCGATCTGATCGTTCAGGTCGAACACCCGCTCCGCCAGGGGCAGGTCCGCCAGCACCAGGGCCTCGGTCGCCGCCCGGACCGCATCCCCGGCCAGCCGGCACATCGACGCCAAACGGTCAGTCAGCTCGTCGAGCTGCTCGTGAAACTTCATCCGCATACCCACCATCCTCGTGCACCCGCCGAAGACAGCACCGGGACGTGTCATCTGTCCCGGTCAGACGGCTCGCCCAGGCCGCGATTCTTCCCCGTCCACCCAGGCGATCACATCGAACACCCGCAGCGCCGAAATCTCCTCAGGGAGGCCCGCCTCCTCCCGGATCGACAGCAACCGGCGGTGCAACGCCTCCATCGTCGGCCAGGAGGGCGTTCAGCGCCTCCGCCTGGTGTCGAGGATCGCCCGCGCCGCCCTCGGCGGGATCTCTCGCCGACTACCCCGACGTCAGATTGAAGTCGTCGAGGAGCGAGGCGGTCACCGCATCCCGTGCCCATCCGTCGGTGTCGAGTGGTGCGGAGCGCACCACCGTCAGAGCCGGTGCCGTTCGTCCGTCGATCAGCATCAGCGCGAGTTCGTTTCGTCCGTGTCGGCACTCGTAGCGAAGCCCCTGCGCCGCGGGGGTGTTGGTCAGAATATTGGTTGCGGTTCGACGAGTCTGCCCGTAGTCCCGCCAGGAGCACGCCGTCAGGGAGGCATCCTGACCGAGTCGGATCAGGTTCCGCTGCCCGTCCAGGATTGCGATGTCGATGTCGTCGTCCATGACAAGTTGCGTCAAGGACTTGCCGGTCAAGAGTCGCTTTCGCGATGATCAAGTCCGGTGGGATGTCCTGGCCACGCAGAATGCCTTCGGCGACCACCGCGCCCACGGATAGCCCGAGATAGAGGTACCCGCCCAGCGCGGCCCCGTCCGGGCACACGGCCGGGTCGTGGACCGGCTCGAACCGCCCCTGCGCCGGAATGGCGGTCGTGCGGGTATCGAGGGTGCGTGCATCGACCCAGGGCGCGATGTTGCTGCGGTTGAAAGAGTTCGGAGGATACGTCGATGATGTCCAGTGCACCCGCCACACCAGTGTTCCCGCCGCGATGGTGTCGATGTTCGCCGGATTGCCGTTGTACGCCCCCACTCCTCTACATTCCCTGCTCGGCGACGCTGATCATGTTGTCGACGGCGATCTCGGTCAGATCGCCGTCCTCGAGATCCTGCAACGGAGTTCGGCCGTCGAGGATGTCGGAGGGGGTGCGCCACCAGGACGTGACCCCCCATGGATCCTCGGCAGCCCCCAACTTGCTGTTCGCGTACGCCACGATCGGCCACACCCGGTGGTGCACCGTATCGAACTGGAACGCCGGGTAGTGATAGTCGGGGCGCCGTCCTAAGGGCAAACCGAGCAACACACCCTCGTCCCGCAACTTCTTCACCAGGGTCCGCGATTCCCCCGCCCGCGGGGCCAGCACCCGCCCGGCCTCCCCGGCCTTGAGGGTGGCCACCTTCTCGAGCAACGACTGCCGCCGCTCGGCCGCCGCCTCCGCCCGGTCCCCGGCACGAGTCCCTATCGGGTCGGCGAACGCCTCATCGAGAATCAGCTTGGCGATCAGCGCCCACTCGCCTCGCGGCGCGTTCCGGGTCACGTACTCCACGAACTCGCCAGCCACCTCCGCGCCACGGCTCGCACCTGCGGGGTAGGCGGCGCTCAACCGGTGACCGCGCCCGGCAACAACCCGCGGCCCGCCCCCGCTCTTCGCGGCCGGCGCCTTGATCACCTTCCGCCGTGTTCGATTCTCCGGCATCCCGCACCTCCGATACGTCAAGTACGTATTAATAATCGTACTCCACGTACAACTTGCTCGACCACCAACAGCAGCGCGCTCGAAAGGAAGCCGATCTGTGTACCCGGCTCGGCACACCGGATTCGATTCTGGTCAGCGGCGGCGGTCGTCCATTGCGCGCAGGAAATGGCGCAGGCTGCGCGGCAGCCGGGGGCGACCGTCCCGATCACGCGGCAGGAAACCCTCGCCCGCGACGCGGACCAGCAGGGTGGTGACGTCCGCGCTGACAGCGGCACCGGAAGCCACGTGCATGAGCGCGGCGCGTTCGGCGGGATCGAGACGCTCCCACAGGTCCAGGTAGCCGCCGTGATGGGTGCGCGCGGCGGTCGCGGTGGCCCAGTAGGTGAAGGTGAACCGGCGGATCAGGTCGGTGCCGGTGGATGCGGTGGCGCGCAGCTCCAGACCCGACCAGTGCTCGATGCCGCGGTCGCGGAGCTCGTCGGCAGCGGTGGCCAAGGCGGTGCGCCGCGGCCAAGTGCGCGGCAGGTCGAGTATCAGCAGACCCATTCCCATCGGCCCCACGGTAAGCCCGGGGCCCGATACCCGCAGCGTGTACACCGTCGCCGGAGTCGGGCAGGGTGTGCGGTTCAGCTCACCGCGTTCGCCTGGGCCGGTCACGAGGACGGTTTGTCGGCGCGCAGGTAGTGCAGCCAGGGGCGGTGGTCGCCGGTGCCGGTGACCCGGAGCCCGGCCCGGCCTGCTCGATCAGGCCGGTGAGTTCGCCGATCGGGTTGTGCGCCATGGCATGTCCGGCGAGGGCGCTGATCAGGTGGGCGGCGACCGGGTTGGCCGGGGGCCGGAAGTCGGCGACCAGCAGGTGCCCGCCCGGACGCAGCACCCGCGCCATCTCGGCCAGCGCGGTCGCCCGGTTGCCGGGGGTGATGTGGTGGATGACCAGTGTGGAGGTCACCACGTCGAAGGTGACGGCCTCGAACGGGAGCGCTTCGGCGGCGGCGACCGTGAACACGCAGTGCGCAGCGCCGCGGCCGGCGGCGTAGTCGATCATCGGCGGGGACGGGTCGATGCCGTCGACCCGGCCGCCCGGCTGCACCGCAGTGGCCAGGCGGGTCGCGAAAAACCCGGTACCGCAGCCTACGTCGAGGACCCGATCCCCCGGGATCGCGCCGCTCAGTGCGGCCAGCCGGTCGAAGACCCGGCGGCGCCGTCCCGCAAACGCGGCCGCCGAGAAAATTTCGTACAGGCGTGCACGGCGGATCAGCCCGCCGCTGGCATCGTCGGCGTGACCATGCCCATCGCCCAGAAGCCGTGCCCCCAGTCCCATCGCAGTCTCCTGATCGTCTCAGAGGGAGTTGATGCCCACGAGGACCGCGCCGGCGGCGACGGGGATCAGTGCTCCCAACCCGAGTGAGGCCAGCCGCGCCCCGGCCACGCGGTGCCCGGCGAAATGGAACACGGCCAGCCCGGCGAGCCCGAGGCCGGCCGCGGCCAGCACCAAGTAGATCGGGGTGAGCACCAGCACCGCGCCGCAGCCGAGAACGAACCCGGCCAGAGCCCAGACCCACCGCAGATCCTCGACCTCGAGACTCGACGCCGCACTCATCACCAGCTCCTCGCTGACCTGCGTTCTCTACCCGGAACGTTCCTCCTCGGGTCCGCCCGCAAACACACATGGTTGCGCAAGTGCGCACATATAGGATTATGTTCGGGTCGACAGGAATTGGGAAGAGGACTGGAGGTCCCGGGTGCTCGAGGTGTTGCGTCATCGCACGTTCGGCCGGTTGTTCGCGGCGCAGATCGTGGCCCTGGTGGGCACCGGTCTGCTCACCGTGGCGCTGGGCCTGCTGGCCTACGACCTGGCCGGCGCCGACGCCGGGGCGGTGCTCGGAACCGCACTGGCGATCAAGATGATCGCCTACGTCGGCGTGGCACCGGTGATCTCGACGCTCGCCGACCGGGTGCCGCGCAAGGTGCTCCTCGTCGGGGCGGACGTGATCCGGGCAGCCATCGCGGCGGCGCTGCCGCTGGTGGATCAGACCTGGCAGATCTACGTCCTGATCTTCCTGCTGCAGGCGGCGTCGGCGACGTTCACCCCCGCGTTCCAGTCGGTGATTCCGGCGGTGCTGGTCAAGCAGGAGGCCGACTACACGCGGGCGCTGTCGCTCTCGCGGCTGGCCTACGACCTCGAGTCGCTGCTCAGCCCGGTCCTCGCCGCGGCCCTGCTCACGGTGATCAGCTACAACTACCTGTTCCTCGGCACCGTCGCCGGGTTCGTCGGTTCGGCGCTGCTGGTGATGACCACCGTGCTGCCGCGGCCCGCCCCGGCGGACCGGTCGGTGCCGCTGATCCACCGCATCACGCTCGGGGCGCGGGTGATGGCCCGGCGGCCGGTGCTGCGCGGGCTGCTCGCGATGAACATGGTCGTCGCCGCCGCGACCGCCCTGGTGGTGGTCAACACCGTCGTCTACGTGCGGGATCTGCTCGGTGGGTCGAACACCGGGGTCGCGGTCGCGCTCGGCTGCTTCGGCGGCGGCTCGATGCTCATCGCGCTGGCGGTGCCGCGGGTGCTGGCGGCCGTCGAGGATCGGCGGCTGATGCTGACCGGGTCCGCGGTGCTGCCAGTCGGGCTGGCCGCGGCCGCACTGATGGTGCTCGCCGCCCCCTCCCCGACGCTGGGGTGGGTGCTGCTGGCCGGGATCTGGATCGTGCTCGGCGCCGGGACGTCGATGATCAACACCCCGTCGGCGCGGCTGCTGCGCTACGGGTCCAACGAACGCAACCGGAGTGCGGTGTTCACCGCCCAGTTCTCACTCTCACACGCCTGCTTCATCCTGACCTACCCGCTCGCCGGGTGGGTGGGCGCGCAGGTCGGGCAGGTCACCGCGGCCGCCGCATTGACCGCCCTCGCTACACTCGCAGGACTACTCGCCGCACGCGCCTGGCCGGCACAGGCCGAGCCGATCACCGAGATGGCGGCGGCAGGAAGGCGGTAATGCGATGGAGCCGATGAGCGAGGCGGCTGTCGCGTCGGCGAGCCTGAGCCACCCGATCGCCCCCGATCAGCAGCGCCTCGACACCGCCACCGAAACCTTCCGAATGCTCGCCGACACCACCCGGCTGCACATCCTGTGGCTCCTCACCCGCGGCGAGGCCGACGTGACCGCCCTGATCGAGCAGACCGGCGCCACCCGCACCGCGGTCAGCCAGCACCTGGCGAAGCTGCGGTTCACCGGCCTGGTCGACACCCGCAAGGAAGGCCGGCGGGTGATCTACCGCATCCACGACGGCCACCTGACCCGGCTGATCCTCGAGGGCATCAACCACGCCGACCACGTCGTCACCGGCGAACCCCCACACGAATAGATCCACCGCCCCGGCCGATGCCGGGGCTCCCCTCGACGCGCCCACCCGAGACGGTTGCCTCCGGGCGGGCGCGTCATCGTCGGGTCAGCGGCGGGTCTTGCCCTGCGGGCGGAGGAAGAACGCCACACCGCCGCCGACAACCACCACTGCGATGGCGATCAGCACCCGTGAGCGGCTTAGACCGTGTCGATGCGGTCGAGGGGGTGGCCGAGTGGTTCCGGTCGCGGCGGTCGTGCACTGCCCTCCCGGTCCGATCCGGCGGTGCGGGTGGCGGCGTACCCGCCGAGCAAGACCAGGGCAATGACGGCGAGGGCGAGCCAGACCGAGAGTTGCCCCTCACCACTGTTTTCGGCGGTTACCAGTGCAAGACCGGCGACGGTGGGGGTCATCGAAGTTCCTCCATTCCTCTCGATGTGGATGCGCGGTGGATGTGGTCAGGTGACGGGGAGCCCGGCCAGGCCGGCGGCGAGACCGAGCAGCGCGCACACCCTGAGGGTGCGCAGCACGGACCAGTTCAGCCGGTAGATCATCACCCCGGCCGCCGCGCCGATCACGAGCGCGAGCGGCCGGAACGAGGCCGGGTCCGGGACCAGCAGATGCAGCGGACCCCAATGCAGAAGCGAGGCGTCCGCGAACAGGGTGTGGATCGCGAAATACAGGGCCAGGTTCGCGATCACGCCGACGACGGACGCGGTGATCCCGGACAGCGCGGCCGTCAGATGCGTGTTGTTGCGGAGCCGTTCGACGTAGGGGGCGCCGAGGAAGATGAACACGAAGCACGGCACGAACGTCACCCAGGTGGTCAGCAGCGCCCCGATCGTGGCGGCGACCCACGGGTCGAGATCACCCGGGTTGCGGTAGGCGCCGAGGAACGCGACGAACTGCACCACCATGATCAGCGGACCCGGGGTGGTCTCGGCGAGGCCGAGACCGCGGACCATCTCGCCGGGGCCGAGCCAGCCGTAGGTTTCCACCGCCTTCTGCGCCACATAGGCCAGGACCGCGTAGGCGCCGCCGAAGGTGACCAACGCGGTGCCGGAGAAGAACAGGCCCTGCTCGGTGAACACGCTGTGCCGGCCGGTGAACACCACGACGGCGACCATCGGGATGGCCCAGGCGACCAGACCGATACCGAGGACGAGGATTGTGCGTCGCAGGCTGGGGGCGTCGGCGTGCAGGGCATCGTCGGCGATCAACGGCGGAGCCTCCTCTGCGTCTACCGGGGTCTTTTTGCTGATTTCGACGCCGCCGCGGCGGCCGATCAGCCAGCCGCCGAACCCGGCCACGGCGATGACGATCGGGAACGGGACCGCGAACAGCGCCAGGGCAAGGAACGCGCAGACCGCGATCACCCAGTGCGCCGGCCGGGTCAGGGCGCGCTTGGCGACCCGGGTGACGGCCTGCACCACCACCGCCAGCACCGCCGGGGCGATGCCGGCGAAGATGGCTAGCACGATGGTGGTGGCGCCGAACGCGACGTAGATCGCGGCCAGGCCGAGCATCGCGAGCATGCCGGGCAGGACGAACAGCACCCCGGCGATGAGCCCGCCGAGGGTGCCGCCCAGCAGCCACCCGGTGTAGATCGCGAGCTGCTGGGCCTCCGGCCCGGGCAGCAGCATGCAGTAGTTCAGGGCGTGCAGGAACCGTTTCTGCCCAATCCAGCGTTTCTCGTCGACGAGGGTGCGCTGCATGACCGCGATCTGCCCGGCCGGGCCGCCGAAGGTCTGCAGGGAGATCAGGAACCACGCCCAGGTCGCCTCCCGCAGCGGGATCAGATCACGGCGGCGAGAGCGGGCCGGGCTGGTCGGTGTGGCGCGGGTGGAAGGTTCGTTACTACTCACGTCGGTCTCCGAAACATGAAAGGCAGAATGCGGCACAGAATCCGGGCCGCATCCGAGGTCAGGACGGCTCTCGGCCGGACAGGACACGTTGGCGGTGAAACTCGTATAACCCGTCGAAGATCCGGGTCGCCACAGCGAGGGTGTCGTCGTCGGTACCGGTCAGCGACAGCCCACGCAGCACCGAATCCAGCCCCGGTGCCTCCGGGGCGTCGTAGCGTCCGTCATCGATGTCGGCCTCGTGCACGATCTCGGCGATCACCCACAACACCGGGTCGGTGATCTCGTAGCGGCGCAGGATCGTCTCGAAGCTGCAATCCCCGTGATGATGGGACAGTTCGACACCGCGCATATCGAACGCGGTCGCATCACCGGGGACGTCGGCGGGATCGGTGACCCACAGGAACTGCGCGTCCGGGTCGATGTTGCGGCGGATCAACCACGCGCAGGCGGCGCGGTCGATGTGGATCCCGGCGCGGGTGGCCCACTGCATTTATCGTGCCTCCGTTCGTACTCGCTCCGGCGCCGCATCGCGCTGGTCGGCGGCTAACTCGCGGAGCGCCGCCTCCGCACGGTCGCCCTGTGCGGTGGGAAAGAAGGTGCGCTTGTCGATCTCCCGCAGGCGGCGGCGCAGTTGGGCCAGCTTCTTGCCCCGGGCGGCGGGATCGGACAGGGATCGGGCGGCTTCGGCGGCGTCGGTGATCTCGTCGTACTCGGTGCCCCGATCCTCTGACAGCTTCGCCCGCATCCGGTCCCGCTGTTCCTTGGTGGTGGGGGCGGCGGTCCACACCTCCGCCTGCCCCCCGGCCTCGACGACTTCCTCGGCGACCCAGTCGAATTGCTCCCGGGTGCGTGGTGACGCCGGTAGGACCACCACGCCGTCGGCGAGCTGGAAAACCCCGTATTTGCGGAGCTTGCGCCACACCGCGATCCGGGGCGTCGAGGGCTCGCGGGGGATGCGATACACCAGCATCACCCATTCATCGGGGCGCTCGCCTGGTTCCGGTTCTGGTTCTGGTTCCACAACGGTGATGTAACCACGGTTTCAATTGGATGTCCACCGGTGATCGCGCCCGCCACCGATTGCCCGGGGCGTTGACCCTGGACACCGTACTGTAACCGTGGTTACCGTGAAGGGGGCCGTTGTTCGGGAGGCCGTCGAGACGACGAAGAGGTGCACGGATGCATCACCATCGGCAGGTCACACCATTTCGGTCCCTGCTCATGGCCACGACACTGGTCCTCGCGGTGGCCGGCTGCGGGAACACCAGCACCTCCACGACCAGCGGCCCGACGTCGGCGCAGCAAGGATCCGGGCAGGCGCCGGCTCAGACCACCGACGCGGACTGGGCCCYGGTCACCGATGCCCTCGGCCGCACCGGCAAGCTCGGCGACGACGGCACCGTCTACCGGGTCTCCCTGCCCCGCACGGATCTGAACGTGGTCTCCCGCGGCCTTCCCATCAAGCCTGGCCTGTCCCTCGGTGGCTACGCCGCCTTCGCCCGCTACGACGACGCCACCCTGGTGATGGGCGACCTGGTCGTCACCGAGGACGAACTACCCAAGGTCACCGACGCACTCCAGGCCCACGGCATCGCCCAGACCGCGATCCACAAACACCTCCTCGAGCAGACCCCACCGGTGTGGTGGACCCACGTGATGGCGATGGGCGACCCCGCACAGCTTGCCCAGGGGATCCGGGCCGCCCTCGACGCCACCGCGATTCCCCGGGTCGCCGTACCTCCGGCGCAGCAACCACCGGTCGACCTGGACACCGCCGCCATCGACACCGCCCTCGGCCGGCACGGCACCGCGGACGGCGGCATCTACAAATTCACCATCGCCCGCCAGGACACCATCGAGGACAACGGGCATGTGCTGCCGCCCACCTTCGGGGTCACCACCGGTATCAACTTCCAACCCCTCGGCGGCGGCCGGGCCGCGATCAACGGCGACATCGTCATGACCGGCAACGAGATCCAAGACGTGATCGACGCCCTGCGCAGCGGCGGCATCGACGTCGTCGAGGTCCACAACCACACCCTCGACGAACAACCCCGCCTGTTCTACCTGCACTTCTGGGCCGTCGGCGACAGCGTCCCCCTGGCCACCACGATGCGCGAGGCGATCTCGGCCACCCACGTCACGCCCGGAACCTGACCATCCAGAAGCAGAGAGGGAGCCGGGATGGACACCCGCACCGGTGACCGGCGCAGCCCGAGACCAGCCCGGCTGCTGCCCGCACTCGTCATGGCGTCGATCCTGGTCGGCGCGTGTTCCTCCGCGCCCTCGTCGCCCGGCAGTAGCCCGCTGCCGCTGCACCCGGTCGCGGAAATCGCCCTCCCCGGCGACAATTCACGCTTCGACTACGCAAGTCTCGACCCCGCGCGGGGACTGCTGTTCATCGCCCACCTCGGCGCCAGCGAGGTCATCGAAGTCGACGTCCACACCCGGCAGGTGGTACGTACGATCCCGAACCTGTCCCAGGCGCACGGTGTCCTCGTCGTTCCCGAGCTGCGCCGGGTTTACGTCACCGCCACCGGCGACAACTCCCTGGTCATCCTCGACGAGGACACCGCCGCGGTGCTCGGACAGGCCCCCACCGGTGACTACCCCGATGGGATCGCGTACGACTCGAAACGCGGTGCGGTGTGGACCACCAACGAATCCGGCGGCTCGGAAACGGTCATCGATGCCGTCACCGCACAGGTACGCGGCACCGTGGACCTCGGCGGCGACGTCGGAAACGTCGCCTACGACCCGGTCGCCGACCAGATGCTGGTCGCCGTGCAAGGGAAGGGCGATCTCGCCGCCATCGACCCCGACGCACTCGACGTCACCCGCCGGGTCCCGTTACCCGGCTGCCGCGGCGGCCACGGCCTCACCCTCGACCCGGCGGCGCGGCTGGCGTTCGTTGCCTGCGAGGACAACGCCACCCTGCTCACCATCGACCTCGACAGCTGGCAGACCGCCGGCACCACCGGCACCGGCAAGCTACCCGATGTCCTCGCCTACGACCAAGGCGCGCAACGCCTGTACGTCGCCTCCGAATCCGGCACCGTCACAGTCCTCGACCAACAGGGCGGACACCTCACCGAACTCGGATCCGGTCACCTCGCCGACGGCGCACACGTCGTGGTGCTCGACCCGAGCACCGGCCACACCTTCTACCCGATACCCGCCGGAGAAGGCGGGCACCCCGCCCTCCTCGAACAGGCACCGAGCCCCTGACACCCACCCCACCGACTGACACTGTGGGCGCCGTACCTATCGGGCGCGGATTGACGCGGGCCGTCATGGGCGAGCAGGCTGACCGGTGTGCACTCCTGGCGGAAAAGGGCGCCGGATCCTTGCAGGTCCCACGCCCACTGCTGAGACCGGCGACCGGTTGACACGAGTCGACGACTAGTAGATCGAGGGTGACATCGAATGAACACTTTCATATCCCGAGCGGCGATGACCGCGGCCGCGATCGCCGCGCTGGCAGCGCCGGGGGCGGGCAGTGCCTCCGCGGCACCGTACCTGCACGGGGACCCGAACACTCCCGGCACCCAACTCCACGCCAGCAACAACGACCCGACCGATACGAACAGCTACAGCTGTGGAGCGATCGGCGTCGGCGGTGCCGGCGCCGGAACAACGTCCCCGGGCGGCTCCGGACAGCTCAAYGGAACCTACTTCGGTCCCGGCCCGGTGCAGGGTGGGTGCGTCGGCAGCGACGGGTCGGTGTACTTCCCGACCGGGAATGCCGAATGATCCGGCCCTAACCCGGAATCCGGGCAGCGCCCCTCGGCTACCAGCCAGCCCGGACGGAACTGCTACCTGAGGCGGCGATAGAGGGTGCGCGAACGGGCGAGCCAACGCCGCTACGTCTCGGGGTACCCACTCCAACAGGCCGTCGGCATCCACATGATGTGCCAAATGCACCGGAGACCAACCTCTCGGGTGCCTCAGGAAAGGACCACACGATGCTCGGACTGGGAATCATCGGCTGGATCATCATCGGTGGACTGGCCGGCTGGATCGGCAGCAAGATCATGGGCACCGACGCCCAACAAGGCATCCTCCTCAACATCGTCGTCGGCATCGCCGGCGGACTGATCGGCGGGTTCCTGCTGAAGCTGTTCGGTGTCGACGTCGAAGGAGGAGGGCTGATCTTCAGCTTCCTGACCTGCCTACTCGGGGCGGTGATCTTGTTGTTCGTGGTCAAGACAGTCACCGGTCGCCGCACACACCACTGAAGTCTGCGCCGACGACGAAGGAAACTCTGGACACCGACGACCTCAATGCCGACAAGTCCATTCAGGCCGAGTGCCGGACGTGTCTTCAGCCCGTCGATATAGGCTCCAGCGTCGTGGACGGTGTCCATGACGCAGCAATGACGGCGCAGCGTTGTCCGTCGTACCATTGCACCGAGGTCACCGGGGCGACGACCACCTACGGGGTCAACGGTTCCCCGGTGACGAGGAAATCACCCGCCGTCCCACGGTCACGGCATGGTCACCGAAGCGCTCGTAGAAACGCCCCAACAACGTGACATCGACCGCTGCCGGGATGGTGCCGGTCCAGGCCGGATCCTCGATCAGGGTGAGCAGCCGTCGATGCAGGTCGTCGAGCTCGTCGTCGCGTCTGCCGATCTCGGCGTCCAGTTCGGGATCATGCGTGCGCAGAACCCGTTCGGCGAGAGGCCGGCCAACTCGGCCGCCACCCGCCCCATCTCCGAGAGCAATTCCTCCGCCTCACCGGAGGCGACGTGCTCGGGATGGCGGCGGCGGACGCTTTCGGCCACATGCTGCACCAGCCCGCCCATTCGGCTCAGATCCGCCACCAGGTGCACACCGGTGACCACCTGACGGAGATCACGCGCCACCGGGCCCTGCAACGCCAACAGCGCCATCGCCAGGTCCTCACACGGACCGCGCAACTCCTCGATCTGTTCGTTGAGATCGAACACCCGCTCCGCCAGAGGCAGGTCCGCCAGCACCAGAGCCTCGGTCACCGCCCGGACCGCATCCCCCGCCAGCCGGCACATCGACGCCAGACGGTCCGTCAGCGCGTCGAGCTGCTCGTGAAACTTCATCCGCATAACCATCATCCTCGTGCACCTGCCGAAGACAACACACCGGGACGTGTCATCTTTCCCGGTCCGACGGCTCGCCCAGGCCGCGATYCTTSCCCGCCCATCCACGCGATCACRTCGAACACCCGCAGTACCGAGATCTCCTCGGGCGAGRCCCGCGTCCCCGAGGATCGACASCARCCGGTGATGCAACGCGCCGTCGTCGGCGCAAAGTGCCTCCCGGACCGGATTCAGATGTGCCCGCTCGGTGCCCAGCACCTGGCACACAACCGAAACCGAAGATCGGAAACAGCCGGGGACGTTTACGGGCAATCAACTTCGTCGCCCTCGTCCGGCCGACCCCCGGCAACGCCACAAGGCCGTTTCCAGGTCCCAGGCGGGCCACCCCGGGGGTCAGCAGCTCCGGTTCATCGAACCAGGTCCGATCCGGGCCCACCGCCGCCAGAGGAGCGTTCGAGGCCTCCGCCTCGGCGTCCAGGATCACCCCGCACCGCCGTCGGGGGGACCTGCGATCTACGCCACGTCCGCGCCCGGTAGAGCGGCCATCGACAAAGTGTCTCATTATCGTGTATTTCGTTGCTGCTGAGGAGCTCTCGTTTTCGGCTCCTGGACCAGCAGTTGCAACGCATCACGTCCTCGTCTCCGGCGTTGCTCGGGGATCGACAGCCACGAGCGATGATCCGGATCGGCCAATGCCTCGGCCAGGGCTCGGACTCTGCCGCGATCGCTTCCCCTCATCCGTKCCCGATCGGCCATGGGGTTCTCGATGGCRCACGCCAACACCACGGCATCGTCGAGATGACGCCCCCGATCGCGGGGATCCTCGAGGTAGGCCGCGCCCTTGAGCACCAACGCCCCCAGGACGTCAGGCACACTCAACTTGGTTGACACCCCATCGATCTCGATCAGRCARTCCACCGTCTTACGCAACGCGGACGTGCCCGCAGGAACCGCGAACACCTCACGCCCAGACACCCTCGGCCGTAACTTGGGCGCCAGGTGATCGGCAACCATCACATCGACCTGCTCGACACCACCCGAACGTACGAACCGGTAGCACCCGCCCCCTCACCGGCATCTGCAACTCGTATCCGAGCTGCTCGAGCCGGGCGCGGAC
This sequence comes from Rhodococcus sp. P3_B8, assembly GCF_056402775.1. Taxonomy (NCBI): domain Bacteria; kingdom Bacillati; phylum Actinomycetota; class Actinomycetes; order Mycobacteriales; family Nocardiaceae; genus Rhodococcus; species Rhodococcus sp. P3_B8. Next base: position 161,855 of record NZ_JBFUGT010000003.1, on the reverse strand, counting down.
CCCACCGAACGTCGCGGCACCGGTCTCGATATGCAAAACCATGTCGACATCGACCGTCGCCCGGGTCGGCGGCACACCCGCACGCACCGCATGAAGCTGAACCATCAACCCGCCGATCAACGTCCACTGCTCCGACGGAATCAGCTGGGCGATCTCGGCGGCCTGCGGCCACGGCGGCCCCCACCCGCCGACCGGTGCCTGCACCGTCCACTGCGGCCGCTCACCGGACACCATCGAGCAACTCCCCCAACACCCGCGCCCCGGCGCTGCGCTCCCGGGTGTCGAGCGACTCCATCAAATCCACCGCWRCCGYCGCCACCGGCAACGTCGTCGTCGTGAAAAACCGGTCCAGCGCAGTGACCACCCTCAAGGTCACGTCCCCCTCACCGTCCGCCACCAGACCGAAGGTATCGATCACACCGTCGAGGTCGTCGTCGACGACATACCCGTCCACAGCACCACCACCCATCCCGGACAAACCGAACCGGCCCGCCACCCCCGGAACCTGGTTCAGCGCACTGACACCGGTGGCCGCCACATACCCACCAGCGACAAGAGTGTTCAGATCATCACCCCATCCCCGCATCCGCTGCACCCGCGCGCGCCGGCGGGCAAGAAACGCCACCTCGGTCGCGCTCGCCCGGCGCAGCCGATGCCTCAAACGACTCGCCTGCGACGGAGAAATCCAATCCACCCCCACGCCAGACAACATCGCCAACGCCGCCCACGCCACATCCCCATTCCACGGTCGGCCACGATGGCGGTCCGTCTGCGCCACCCGGTGCACCGACCCCGCATCCAACAGCAACGCCTTCCCCACCTCCCGCGTGACCACCAGCTCCCCCGCCCGCGCGAGACGAGTGACCTGCCGGCCGGACACGCCCAGCTCGGCGGCCGCCGCCGCCACCGACATCTCACCCATACATATATGGTCGCAGTTGCGACAACATACCGCAAAACACACAGTTCAAGAAGCACACCACACGGCTTCCAACCTCACGCAAGCGGCCCCGGACCGGACCGGCTCCCGCCGTGTGCACGTGGCAACCACACAGGACCCGTTCACCGAGTCGCCCGACACGGTTGATACTCGGTTCCCACGGCACCCGTCGGCACCCGGATCCACCAACGAAACGCCGTCAAGCACCGACCGCCGGCAGTGAACGAGCCGTGCGGATACACCCGCGGCTGCGGAACATCCCCGTAGTGCTGCCACAGCGTCACCGCCGGCAGTCGATGACCCTGCCCGTGCCGCACGGGTCGGGGCGGGCGAAATTTTCTGGCACGCATATTAGTGAACGGAATGGGCCGATGAATCGTGGTATCGGATATGAAGCTCTCCACAGCTCTGCTGGGGCCTGCCTTCCTCGCCGCGTGTGCGCTCACCGCCTGCAGCAATGACGGCGGCAGCACCGTCGACTACGCACCCACCCCGGTGCTCACCGACACTACGTCGATGCCGTCATCGGAAGGGGCCGTGGCGGCGGGAGCGAACGAGATCGTCATCTCGGGATTTGCCTACACGGTGCCCGCCACGGTGGCACCCGGCACGCAGGTCACTGTTCGCAACAATGACACGGCCGAACACACGATGACCGCAGACACCGGCGGCGCGTTCGACGTCGAGATCGAGGGCGGCGAGACCGCGACACTGACGGTGCCGTCGGCACCCGGAACCTACCCATTCCATTGCACGTACCATCCGAACATGCACGGCGACTTGACCGTCGGATGACGAGGTCATCGCCTATCCGGGTTCTACGCGGCAGGGCCGGTACACGCCACTGCTCACAACACCGTTGAGAGCAGGACCTGATCGTTGTCCCCGGCCCGCACCTCGACACTGATCGAATCGACAGGCAGGCTGGTGGTCGCGGTGGGTCGCACCGTCTGTCCGGGACTCCCCGTCCACGTCGACACAGTTGCCCCAACTCCCGACACGTCGATGACCGTCAGAGCGTAGTCCTCGGTGGTGGTGCAGTAGCGATGACCGGACAACGATCGGCAACAGGTCGGGTCCGGTTCGTATCCCACCCACCTCGACGAACGCGGTCATCCCGATCCTTCAGTCGGGACCTGGCTCCGGAATCGAATCGCGAAACCGGACTGCGGCAGCAGCCGTCGCCTCTGTAGTGATTCCTGCCTGCCAGGTCGAAACCGAGCGCGCGCAGCGTCGCCACGAACGCGGCGCCCGTGGCGAACGCGGCGCCCGTGGCGAACGCGGCGCCCGTGGCGAACGCGGCGCCCGTGGCGAACGCGGCGGTTGTGGCGAACGTGACGCGATGGGGCATCGCGAGAGCCGCGTCCGCCAACGGCATCATCGGAGAGATGTGGCCGAACGGGCATCCGCGAGTACAACAAGGGAAGCGGTCGGTCCCTGAGTGGTCACATACCTCAGCCGACTACGACCGAGTCACCCTGAACGGAGACGCTCCGTGGGGCGAGCGGAGCGGACGCTGGACCGGTGTGCACAGACCCATCGAGGTTGAACTTGCTGCCGTGGCACGGGCAGTTGATGGTACCGCCGGAGACGTCGGAGACGGTGCACCCCGCGTGCGTGCATGTCGACGAGAACCCGCGGAAGTCACCGCCGCTGGGCTGTGTGACGACAGCATCGCCGAGCACCGCGCCGCCACCGACGGGAACGTTGCCGACGGGAACGCTGCCGGTCTTCACGGGTGCACCCGCGGGCTTCACAGCTGGGCCGGCGCTGGGCCCGGGCGCAGCTGACGCGCGCGTTCTACCGAACAGCGCGCTACCAGCGGCCAAGGCAGCTGCTGCAGCGCCGATACCGGCGACAACTGTGCGGCGCGAAAGCGCTATCTGGTCGCTCCGCAGGCTCTGCTCCTGGTTAGGTTCGTCGGACTGCATGGCAGTGCCCCTATCTGGGCTGGGGTCGATGCGGACCACTCAGTGCTTATAGTCTTGCCTTCCCCACCACTAACGTCGAGGGCTGTGCGCGTTTATAACGAGGGGCCTGACCTACACGAAAATTTGTGCCAGCCTCGCCACCCACGTCATGATCAACGCCCACTTCGTCAAATCCTGACCAACCGGCGGCGTGGCCGTTAGATACCGCTCCGTAAGAGGAACCTTGGGTTCGTGCGGTGATCGGCACGTTCCGGAAGTGGGGCGTGGACCGAGACTTTCTGAGCTGCGCGTTCCCGTTTGCCCCGGGCGAACTCCGCACAACGCCCCGGAACCATGGGACACGGCCAACCCTGGTGGGAGCGAGATTGTCCTCTGAAGAAATGCCACCAAGTTGAGACAGATCGCGGTCGCCATAGCCGTGAGGCCCAAGATGAACGCGCAGGTCGCAGCGTCTCGAAATGTCATAGGCAAGGGAATCGCTCTTCGTGGCGGAATCTCGCGGTTGATGCCGGAGCGATGGCGGATCCGCCATTCGGGTGTGACACGGCCGTTCAATCACGGCTTGCTGCGTCACCGGGTGCAACGATCAGGGCCACGAAGGTGCGGAGTCGAACCGCACTCGGACGGCGGACAAGGTTCTCGATGAGTTCGCCATCGCCCATAACGCCCTTGGTTCCCTGTTCCCCAACGGCCGTTGGCTACTCCACGTGGATGTGGGTGTCGTGGAGTTCGGTGACCGCCGCGTCGAGTATCCCGGTGAGCGAGTGCGCTGGGTTCCCACACGACTCCCACGGCCCTGCGAGGGGATCGGGGTCACGCCAGTCATGGCAATACCAACCGGGGAGCAGTTGATCGTGAGCTTCGGCGTCGTCGCCTTCGATGATCTCGGTGAGCACCTCGAGGACCGCTTCGTAGAAGTCCTCCTCAACGAGCACATCACCGGCAGTGAACGCCGCATCGGCGATCACGGTGGCCAGGTGCCGCGACAACCGAGAAATTGTGTCCCCCTGAGCGACGAGCACGGTGAGGACGTCTGCGGCGGCCTCGTCGTCGGAGGCCAGCTCCTGTTCCGTTTCGATGAAGTACATGAGCATTGCGTGGCATTCGGTCAAGGCGGCCGACGTTTTCGCCGCCGTCGCCATCGGGATACGAACCAGCGGCACCTCTGCGACGTCCACGTCCGCGGTGAAATCGGCTGCCATCCCCGCAAACATGTCCGCCCACGCAGGAACGGCGTCCGCGTTGATCGTCAGCTGGGCGTCGCGCTCAGTGATACCGGCGATCGCGGCGACCGCGGCGGCGTTTCTGTCGACAAATACCGCCAGCATCTCGTCCGGGTAATACAYGCCGCGGGCGGCTAGTTCGGCCGCTAACAGTGACACGTACCGGGCTGACCACGACTGCTCCTGTTGCTGATCCGCCATGCCCCTAGTGTGCCGAACTCGGTGCTTAACTGCGACGGGAAACGGAGCCACTTCCGTGCCACAACGTGGGGTTGCCGCAGAAATGCCACGAATCTGAGACAAACGTCGGTGACATAGCCGTGGACACGTCCGACTCAGCAGGTCAGAGCGCTGCGGCGATAGGTCACCGGATTTGAGACCCTAATGGGGACGCCGCAGGTGGCCTCGTAACCGCCGGCGGCGGGTACTGTCCCCTGACCGCCATTGCTCCTCTTTCTTACCCGAGCTGCTCGTTCTGCCACTACGGTTTGCTCGTTCTGATCGGGCTGGATGGTGGCGCGTGGCCGATGCTGCGGCCCGCGTGGCCCACAGAGCCCTGCTTGGTTGGTTGAGCTGAGCCTTGTCGATGTGCTGGGTGCGGATCGGCGTGCGGGCCTATCGGCGTGCGGACAATCTCAGCCATCGGGGCATCCAATAGGGACGTAGGTAGGTCCGGTGCCGGCGAACCAGCCACCGGTAGAGGTGATCGGTCATGCCGATTACTTTGCGGGGTACTCGCAGTCGCTCGGGTCCGGTAGTAGATCCGAGAGGCCCGCCGGACCAACCGAAATCCCGTCTCGACATGTACTTTCGGCACCGCCACACCCGAAATGTGGGTGCCGGCGTCGAGAGCGCACATGTAGGACCGGGGTCGAATCGAGTGGGCCGGACAGGATGGGCCGACCGGCCCGGGCCCGCGCCGGGCCAGCCGAACGGATCGGCGGCGACACCGTCGAATGCGTCGTCGTCCGACTCGTCCTCGAAACAACCGTACGGGGCGCCGCCCGCGGTGTAGCCGACAACGAACATCCGCCGCCCGCCCACCACGATCCCATCGAACACCGATGCCGGTCCGTCTGTGGTGTCCGGCTGGTCGCGGCGCTTGCCGTTCGCGTGCCGGCGTTTGCTGGTGCTCGGCTCACGGCCCATGAAGTCGGGCGTTCCCCTCGACGTCGGGTTTGTCCGCGGCGGTCACATCGGTCCCGCGGCCACCGAGAAGTGGAAGTTCCCCGCACCCACGGACCGCTCGAGGGTCCGCATGACAGCAGCCGGATTGTCGTAGGGCCCGTTGAGGTAGAACGGCTGACCGTCCCTCCCGAACTCGATCCGCCCCGGCCCGTCCCACTCACCCAGGAACGCGGCGGCATCACCATCGAACGCCTCCGCGGGCTCGAAACCGAGCCCGCGCGCATACGCCGCCGCCCCCAGGATCAGTTCACGGCCGAGTTCGATCGGAATCTCCTCCGCAGGACGGTCGAACGCCGCGTAGTACCTGCGGACGGCGGTGGGGATCCTGCCCGCGTCCATGGTTTCGGGGTCACGGGTGTTCTTCACCCCCAGGCAGTGCACGTCGGCCAGGTAGCCCCGCAGCGTCGCCCGACCACGCCGTCCCTCTCGTGCCACCAACACCTGCGCGAAGCCTTCGGCCTCACCGGCGGGAGCATCCAACTCCGCCCACTCCGGATGACCCTCGAGGCCCAGCCCGACACTCCAGCCGCAATTGACCCAGCACCCCAGCACCCGCCCCAATCCTCGGGACGCGTCGGCCTCGGCAGCGATTCGTCGCACCAACGGCGCCACCACCGACGGCCGCACGCCGAGAGCACGCGCGATCACCTTCGGCGGGACACCCTGCTCCCAACGCCGCCGCACCTGCTCGACCAACTCCACATCGTCCATGGCACCCCATTCTGCTTCACCGATCGGGAAGCTCCCGCGTCTGCACCTATCCGCTCGTGCCGCTGGTCGAGCGATCACTGCACCCCACGAGCAGCAGGACCACACCCCCCGCATCACGCACGCAGGCCACGGCAGCATCTCCACCATGCCGCTGATACCGCCGTGCCGGTTCCCGGTCCAGGTTCTACCTGCTCCCGGAGTCCCGATCATGACCGGATCGGGGCCGGATCAGGAACCGAAGGGCTCGCCGCTGGGGGCCTGCCTGGGAGCCGGAACACGGCCCTGTGGGCGTGCCGGGGCCCACCGCCCGCCAGGACGGCGTTCAGCGCCTCCGCCTCGTTGTGACCAGGATCGCCCGCGCCGCACCGACGATCTCGGTGATCGAGGCCACGTCCGTGCCCGATCGAGCGGCAGTCGACATAGACTCCTCGCTGTCTGTATTAACTTGCTGCGGAGGCGATTTCGGGTTCATCTCATGAACCGGAAGCAGCAACGCATCGGAAACCACAGGCGCGAAGCGATCCGCCTGCTCACCAACCACGAGCGGGACTCTTCGTTCCCCGTTCGCGGTCGTGCTGGTCGGCCAACCTACCCTGCGGCACCGCCTCCGACTCGGTGTGCTCGCCGCGCTGGACCAGCGCCTCGCCGTGCGCTACACGATCGCGCGGATGAGCGCAGCCGACACCGCCGACTACATCCGTCACCGCTGTCGCATCGCCGGCCGCGACGACCCCCTGTTCTCCGACGACGCGATCGGGCTCATCCGTGGGCGCCTCACGCAGATACCCGCGCGCGGTGAACAACCTCGCATTGCACGCGCTTACCGCCGCCTTCGCCGCCGACCACGCCATCGTCGACGAGAAGGCCGCCCGCATCGCCATCAGCGAGATCGCCGCGGACTGAACCCGACCCGCATCAACCCGACCACCACCGCGTCAACCTGACGACCACCCCGTCACCACGCCCACCACGGCCCCGCTCACCACCCCCGAGCGGGGCCGTTCTCGCACCGCATCGTCGTCAACCTCAATGACGCCGTCGTCGTCACCTTCAACGACGCGCAACACCTTCGGGCCTCCACCTCACACAACAGCATATATTCGTACTGATATAACCTAGGGAGGTGAACCGAGGTGACGAGAAACCGATCCGATGGGTGGGTAGCGCACTCGACGACCTGCGCGATCTGCCCGCCGCCGCACAGGACGATCTCGGCTACCAACTCGGCCGGGCTCAACAGGGGCTCGATCCGGACGACTGGAAACCGATGAAGGACGTCGGGCCCGGATGCCGCGAGATCCGGGTTCGCACTCCGGACGGCGCCTTCCGAACGTTCTACGTCGCCCAGTTCGGCGAGGCGATCTACGTACTGCACTGCTTCCACAAAAAGACACAGAAGACCTCGCACGCAGACATCGACCTCGGCCGACGCCGCTACAAGGCAGCCCAGGCATACGCACAGGAGAGATCATGACCGACAAAGACATCACCGAAACCACCTCCGTGTGGGAGGCGATCAGTGACACCCCCGGCGAGGCCTACAACCGGCAGCTGCGCGCCGACCTGATGACCGCGATCCGCGCACAGATCGACCGCTTCGGCTGGTCCCAGGCCGTGGCCGCCGACAACCTCGGCGTCACCCAACCGCGGATCTCGGACCTGCACCGCGGCAAACTGAGCAAGTTCTCCCTCGACGCCCTGGTCAACCTCGGCAGCAAGGTCGGCGTCCACCTCGACGTCCACATCGACACCGACCGCACCCTCACCGGACACTGACCACGACACGCCGCCAGGACCACTCGGTCCGTGAGGCTCGGACACGCCCGCGGCCGCCGAAATCGACCTCGAGCATCATCTGCGGGGCGACTCCCTTCCCTCCCGTCACCGAGCCTCACCGATCAGCTGATAGCGATGGCGCCCGGCCGCTCGCCGGCCCCCCTTGGGCGCGTCGACCCAGACCTGCATCGCCTGCCGCCGCCATGACGTCCTCGCTGAGACCGCCCCAGCGCGCGAGTTCGGGTCGCCGGCCGGTGATCGGGACGGGCCGGCGTGGGTTCTTCCGTCCGCAAAGGATCATCGCGGGACCGACGGATTCGTGCTGTGATTGTTTGTGCCAGACGGCGCTGCCGGTCTGGGTCACGGCGCCAAATCTTGGTACGCCTTCGAAAGGGCAGAACGATGGGCATCATTGCCGATCCGATCCCCGGTGGCGACACGCTGCCATTTCCCCCACCCCCGTCCGGCAGCATCGCCGGACGCACCATGCAGGAATCGGTGTACCGGCCGCGGCCGAAGAAACGCCGACTGCCCGAGGACGCACCCAACGTGCTGATCGTGTTGATCGACGACGCCGGACCCTGACTCCCGGACACCTTCGGCGGCGAGGTCCGCACCGACACCCTGACCCGGATCAGCACCGAGGGGGTGTCCTACAACCGATTCCCAACCACCGCGATGTGCTCACCGACGCGGGCGGCGCTGCTGACCGGCCGCAACCACCACCGCGTCGGCAACGGCCAGATCGCCGAGCTGGCCAACGACTGGGACGGCTACTCCGGGCACATCCCCCGCTCCAGCGCCACCGCCGCGACGGTCCTGCGGCACTACGGCTACAGCGCCGAGCAGTGCCGACACAGGAGCGCGGCCTTGCGCTGGGCTGCACCCCGTACAAAAAGTTGGTCGAAGTGACCATCCCGACACAACGCCCGCGTTCTCCAGTTCAATCCGTCGACGTCGTATTCGATGCGGGTATGCCTGGTGGCGTCGCTCATGCGAATCGTTCCCCCTCGAAGACCGAACGGAATCGGGCGGCCTGGCGAACAGTGGAAACACCGCCAGGACCGCCGCCGCGCCGCCCAGCCCAGGGGCCGAACCGGGACCGGCGCCGCCGTTACACCAGTGACTTGGACTTCATCGCTTGAAACTCCGGTTCGGTGATCGCGCCGGAGTCGAGCAGCGCCTTCGCATCCGCGATCTGCTGAGCCGGGGACTGTCCGGCCACCTCAAGGATGTAGCTGTCCTGAGCCTGCTTGACCTGACCGAAGGCCGCCGCGGACCGCTCGGTCATGCCTTCGTTCCGCACGATCAGGTAGATCAGCGCGGACAGGAACGGGACGACGAACAGGAAGACGATCCAGATCGCCTTGAGCCACCCGGACATCTGGTGGTCCCGGAACAGGTCGGTGATGATCTGAAACAGCACCATCAGGTATGCCACGAACAGGAAAGTGACGGTGACGAACCAGAAGAAATCCCAGAAGCCGTCCATTAGCGGTGCTCCGTCCACTCGATGATGCGGTTAGGAGGCCAGGATCCCGGCCTTCTCGGTGTTGAACTCCTGATCGGTCAGCACCCCGTGATCGCGGAGTTCGCCGAGTTGTTTCAGAGCGGAGATCCGGTCGACCCCCACCGCCGGTGGGGCCGCCGGCTGCGGCGGGAACTGCTGCGCCGGTCCTGACTCGTACTGCGCCGCAGGCTGTTCGGCAGCCCACCGTTGACCCTCGCTTCTAAAGACAGCAGTGGGAAAAGCAGATCGGGCGACTCTCAAATACAGCCCCGGAGGACCTCCCCAGCGGCTCCTCGTTTGTCCAGCCATGAGCTCGTTCTCGACAACCTGATGTGGACTAGACCCCCGCATCTGCCGGGACGGATCGGTGAGAGGCCCCACGCGACAAACCGTGATCGAGGGACCGATCGCCGGCCACCCGACCCTTTTCGAGCCTAGGGCTTGGTGCCGGCGCGGTGTCTCACCCGTTGCGGGTGAGATACGCCTCGTCCGAGGCGTCGGACAACAGCTGCTGCGCGCGACGACCTGCCCGGCACGCCGCCTTCGCCGCGCATCATCAGGGACTCGGCTCTGACCCCGTTCGAGTGCATCGGGCAACCGGCCTCGGCAACCCGCGACCATCCTCATCACCATTGTTCTGCCCCAGCTACTCCCGGGGATTGCGGCGCTCGCAGAGGACGGGGTGTTCGTCGACGATGTCGTCCCCCGCACGACCGCAACGTCGCCGTTCCGGTCTACTCACCAGAGGGTCAGGGGCAGCCCGGCCGCTTCGGCACACCTGATCCGTTCCTCGATCCTGTCGGTGGCTTCGCCGCAGGCGAGTCCGGGTGCGGATGGCGGCGGCGATGGCGCGGGTGCGGCCGGCGGGGGCCGCGGACATCGGCGAGGGGGCTGGCGAGGTTGCGGCGGGCGTAGGTGGCATTCGGTGCGGTTGACGGCGTTGGTCCCCAACCGCTTGTGTATGGGGTTGGTGCAACCGGCGAAGTCACACTGGTGACACACCACCGCGGCGCCGGCGCCGGACCACCCGAGTCGCCGGATAATTCCGTCTGGTCAAGTCCCAGGACGTGGTGTACGAGGTGTCGCGTGACTCCTCGTGGGGCTATGCGGTGAGCACCGGGTGCCACCTCCTGCTTTGGTTCGGTAGTGGCGGCATTGTCGCCGCGGGAACGGGCGAGGACGTCGAGACCGAGACAGCGGCGCCCGTCGATCCACTCGTCGTGTTGCTCGGCCGTCATGACTGGTCTCCCTGCGTCGGCAACGGCGGGGTCTGACGGTGCCAGGCCAGTTCGCGGAGCCGGACCCAGTCGACGGTGGGTTCGGCGGGGCGGACCCCGGGGCGGTCGCGGGGTACACGGATCCGGAGGGCGCGCCGGGCTCGATGGTGCAGCGCACCGGGGTGGTCAGGAGCAGGGATTCGCCGTCGACGCCGACCGGGGTCTGCCGTGTGTCGGCGTCGACAATCACCTCGGTGGTCGTGTGCTGGGTCAAGCCCCGAACGTTCGCGCGGCGCAGCAGCCCGACCGCCTGGCGGGCGTTGGCGACCGAGACGGTGACGGCGCCGAGGACGCCGCGGTCGAGCCGTTCCCGTCGGCTCAGACCGGCGAGATCGCTGGTGCCGTAGGGGTTGTTGCTCACCAGTACCGCCTGCGGGTTCCTTACGGTGACGTTCCCGATCCGGGTGACGAGTGGGGCACCCGCCTGTCCGGCGAGCAGGTCCGGAAGCATCTGGAGCACCGTCCCGGCCTTGTCGTCGCGATAGGCGGGGCTGCGGACCACCTCGGCGTAGACCCCGAAGGAGGCGTTGTTGACGAACGGGCGGCCGTTGATCCGGCCGAGGTCGACGGCGAGCTCGACGCCGTCGCGGAGGGCGTCGAGACACCGGCTCGGGTCGGCGCGGTCGAGTCCGAGGTCCATCGCGAAGTGGTTGCGGGTGCCGGCGCTGATCACCAGGAACGGCAGGTTGTTCTCTGCCGCGACCCCCGCGACGAGGGCTTGGGTCCCGTCGCCGCCGGCCACGCCGAGCAGGTCGGCGCCGCGGTCGACGGCCTGCCGGGCCAGTTCGGTGACGTCGACGGTACCGGGTCCTTCGATCAGGACCACCTCGGCGCCGAGTTCCTCGGCCTTGCGTTGCAGGTCGAATTTCGCGACCTTGCCGCCACCGGAGTGCGGGTTCATGATCAGCACCGGATGCCGTACCGGTGGGGCGGGCACCTCGCGGACGGCGCTGTCCGAGGTTCGTCCGCGCAGGGCGGCGCGGGCGCAGGGCACCGTGAGGAGCGCGAGAACCATGGAGGTGACGACCTCGGCGAGCAGGTGGGCGCGGATGAAGAGGACCAGCATGACGATCGGCGACAGTATCGCGATCGCCAGCGAGATCCAGCGCAGCACACCGCGACTGGCGAGGAACCAGTACAGGGCGGCGACCATGACGACGACGCCGCCGATTCCGACGAGGAGGCTCCCGACGGTGCTGAGCAGTCCGGCGGACACCAGCGGCACCGCCACCGCGAGGATCGCCAGTGCGAACGCCGCCCGCGCCCACCAGCGGCGGGCTCCGGTCGTGGTGTCGGGGGCGGCGGATCGGGTCTCGCTCATCGTCATGTCCCCGTCGTCATCCTGGCGTGCCGGGTGCCGGGGTGCCGGGTGCGGGCTGGTCCTCGCGGCGGGGGTGACGCCGAAACCAGGCGGCGTAGCGGTCGGCCAAGGGTGCGGCCGTGAGGCCGTGGGCCAGGACGGAGAGCGCGATGGTGATGACGGCGGTGGTGACGAGCAGCCCTTCGTGGGGCAGCTCGTCCGGTTCTTCGAGGATGAGGATGACGAAGACGATGGTGGCCAGTCCGCGCGGGCCGAACCAGCCGACGAAGGCGACGGTCGGTTCGCGCGGGTGCGTCCCGATCAGCGACAGCGCGACGGGGACCATCCGGACGACGGTCAGGCTCAGCACCGCGTAGCCGAGCACCGCCCAGGACAGATGCCCGAGCGCGGGACCGAGCAGCACGGCACCGAAGACGATGAACGTCACGGCGCTGAACACTTCGCCGGCCTCGTCGAGCATGTCGGCCTCCTCGTCCTCTCCCTCGGCCTCGCCACCGGTACCACCGCCCTCGTGGTGGTCGGTGGCGCGGTGGCGGACCGCGCCGAAGGTCAGCCCGCCGACGAACGCGGCGATGAACCCGGACCCGCCCAGGGGCACGGCGGCGGTGTAGGCGAGCGCGGCCGCCGTCACCGGAATGATCTGCGCCCACAACGGGTCGAGGGAGCGGCGGCGGGCGCCGGTGACCAGGAGCGCGGCGGCGATCGCCCCGGCCACAACGCCGGCGAGGACGCCGTACCCGATCTGCTCGGTGAGCAGGCGGGCGCCGGCGCCGCCGCCGATCGCGCCGGCCTCGGCCTCCGCGACCGCCAGCACGACCAGGAACAGCGGCACGCAGATCCCGTCGTTGAGCCCGCTCTCGACGTTCAAACCCTGCCGCACCCGCGACGGCAGGATCGGCAGCGTCACCACCGCCTGCCCGAGGGCGGCGTCGGTCGGGGCGAGGATCACCGCGAGCAGCAACGCTTCCGGCCAGGCAAGGTCACCGAGTATCACCAGTGCGGCGCCGAAACCCGCCGCAATGGTCAGCGGCAGGCCGATGCCGAGCAGTCGGGCGGGAAGCGAGATCTCGGCGCGCAGGGTGGGCAGGTTCACCCGGGAGGCGTCCGAGAACAGCACCAGCCCGAGCGTCACCTCGGCGAGCAGTTTCACCACCTCGGCGCCGGCGTGCACATCGATCAACCCGAACGCGTTCGCGCCGAGGATCAGGCCGCCGACGGTGAAGATGATCGGAGCGGTGATCGGGGTGCCCGCGATCCGGCCGGAGACCGCCGAATAGGCGAGCAACATCGCGGCGATCGCCGGTAGCGCCCACGTCATGCCGGCACCGCCTCATCGCCGTGCTGCCGGGCCCGCGCGACGACGGGCCGGACGAGGATCTCGAGCAGCAGTAGCGCGAGAGGGCGAGCAGCACGGTCCAGCCGACCACGGCCCCGGCCGGGTGGTTCCAGAACACGATCCTTGCCGTCGAAGGTGATCAGGCCGAGACAAGGCCGACCGGGAATCGGGAGAACCTCGAGACGCACACCCGTTCGCTCCACCATGGCGACTCCCGTTCCTCGACTCGGAACGCTCACGGGCCCTCGCCTGGGCCCGGAGTGCAGTGCTGCACACAACGCTATCGCCGCCCGCGGGGCGCGCGGACGGGAACGAGTATGCCCGCCCGCACGAACCCGCACGCAACGCCGAATCTGCGGTCAGCGCCGGTCCCTGCGGTCCTCCCGGCGGTCCGGAACCGCCGTTGGCCGAGGCAATCACAGGAGCCCGGGTCGGATCGTTGTCGATCGTTGGGTGCCCCCTGACAGCGTCGAGCATGAGGTTTCGTCGGCGAGGTGCTTATGATCCGGGTCGGTGCGAGCGGAAGGTGCAGACCGATGCCCGAGAAGAAACACAAGCCGCAACCCGAACCCGGTCCGCTCTGCGCGGGCGCGCGGGTGCTGGTGCGCCGGCCGTCCGAAGCGGACCAGACCGGTCGGATCATCGAGGACTACGCCGAGCTGACCGACACCGACGAGCGCGGGCACGCCTGGGCGCCGTTGCACCGGTGGGCGGTCGCCCTCGACGACGGGCGCCTGGTCTTCGCCGACACCGACGACCTGACCGCCGACCCGAGCACGCACGGCTCCACCGGGTAGATCGACCCTGGCCGGTGGAACAACCAGCCAGGGGCCGTGCCCCGGGGACCGACCAACTGGGTTTCTTCACCGCCACGCTGCCGGTGAAGAAGAACGGCGCCGTGCCGCCGAAGCAGAAGACGGTCGCGTTTCCCTTCGCGAAGCCGCTGAGCTTTCCCAGCACCAAGGAGCGGAGCGCGGCGGCAACGACTACGGCGGCGACCGTGTGACGCCGGATCGATGCCCTCGAAGTCGAGACCGGCCGCGGGGGGCCTCTGATCGGTCGTACATCAGGGGTATCTCGCCGTCCAGCCCGGGACGATAATGGGTCCATCACCAGGTGACGGCGCTCCACGCGCCCGGCCGGCGAGGAAATCACGACTCCCGCACTGGTGTCGGCTGAAACCGAATCGAGAGTGACCACCATGACAACGATCACCAGGCGTGCGGTCATCGCAGCGGCCGCCATCGCCCTGTTCACGGCTCCGGGCGTCGCAGCGGCCGCTCCGCACATGCACGGCGATCCGAACACACCAGGGACGCAGGTTCAGTTCGATAACGACCCGGGCGATTCCAACAGCTACACGTGCGGCGCATTCGGAGCCGGCGGGGCAGGAGTCGGATCGAACCCCGGAGGTGGAACCGGCCAGGTCAACGGTACCTTCGGGCCGGGACCCGTCCAGGGCGGATGCGTCGGCAGCGACGGATCGGTCTTCTTCCCCACCGGCAACGCCGAGTGACCCCGACGGGCAGGCACGCGCCGAGCCGTCACGATGCGACGAGTTCCTGCCAGGAGGGCAGCGAGGGCGCCCGCCCCCTCGTTTGTCTCCGCTTTTCTGCTTATCCGCATCTCCGTATTTCCGTGTGGTCCGAGGGTTGATGCCGGAGTGCGTCGTGATCCGGTCGAGCAGGCGGAATGTTCACCGTCACCGACAAGTCCGGCGAGGCGCCAGGCGTGTCCACACACTCACGGAGCGAGGAACCTGTTCGTGGGCCCCGACCAATTCGTACCGTCCGTCCTGCGGCCTGGACGGACGGTGCGTCGCTGTCCCGATCTGCTGAGGTCCGCGCGGGTCTTTTCTCGACGCGCATACTGGCACAACACCTATGAAGAGGAAGTAATCAGCATGTCGAGCCAACCCGGACGATATGAGCTCGAGGTCTTCGATTCCAACTCGATGGACTGGCTGGAGCTGCCGATCGAACAGCTCGGCAGGAGTCTGACGCTCAAGCCGTTCACGGCAGATCCCGACACCGGAATGTCCCGCATGCTTCTCCGCTACGACGCCGGATTCATCAACCCATGGCATACCCACGACTGCGCGCACGGCATGTATGTGCTCAGCGGGACCCTGCGGACCCACAAGGGGGACTTCGGCCCGGGGTCCTTCGTCTGGTTCCCCGAGGGCATGACGATGTATCACGGTGCGACCGAGGAAAGCGACTGCGTCATCCTCTTCATCACGAACAAACCGTTCACAATTCGCTACACATTCGAAAATGAAGAGAGCGGAAGCGACGCCGAGCGACGGGGCCGGGAAAAGGCATGCCTGTGCTCGACAGCTTCCGTGACCTGACGCCTCGCGGTAGGTGAGTGGATGCCGACAATCAAGTAGTACTCCCCTCGAGACTCGATGGGTGCGTGGTCATCCTTGGATGGCAGAGAGTTCGACCTGCGTTCCGCAGCTATCGCTACACGCACGACCACCGCACGGTGGCAGCCCGGGCAAGCACCCCCCTGCGGTTGCCTGCTCCGTTCCTCGGTGGGTGCGGTTCTCTAGGTCCGTCGGCACGGGTCACACTCCGGGCGAAAACCCGTATCGCCCGGAGGGTGGCTCCGCCTCGTCGGGCGCGGAGCGGCTCGCTCGGCTCGACGCGGGTTGCTGTTGTTCGCGGGAGAGCATGGCGGCGGCTTCGCGTTCGAGGTCGACGTAGGGTTCGCCGCTGACGTCGACGGCCACCCGGTTCAGGGTGCCGCCGGTGAATGCCCACGGGGCGGTGCCGGGGTAGTCGTCGGTGACGGGTTCGCCGGTGTCGCGGCCGGCGGTGAGGCCCTCGCCGGCGATGCTGAACTTGCCGGGCTGGGTCTTGATCCTGCCCTCGCCGACCTTCCGGTCCCCGTAGTACAGGGTCAGGGTGCCGTGGGCGGTGCCGGGCGGGTCCTCGCCGTCCTTGTCGAACGAGGCGGCCAGGAKCAGGTTCTCGCCGGTCGGCAGGTCCTCGGTGGCGACGATSCGCTGTTCGTCGCTGCCGAGGAAGTTGTACTCGTAGCGCAGCCGGTTGTCCTTGACGTACAGGGCGTGCCCACCGAAGCGGCTGCCGTGCGCGAACAGCACCCCGCAGGCCCCGGGTTCGGGGAGATCGACCAGTGCACCGATCGAGTAGGAGCGGTTGCGGATGTTGACCGCGACCGATTCGGGGACCTCGGCGCCGCCCGGGCGGTAGACGTAGCGGTTGCGCGGCGGCGCGAGCTGGGGGCGCGCGGTGGTGAGGATCTCGACCGCGGAGCGGTCGTCGAGGGGGAACGCCTGGTTGGCGCCGGCCTCGTGGAACCACAGCCCGACCAGCTCGGCCAGCCGCCCGGGCTCGTCGGCGGCGAGGTCGTGCAGCTCGGCGCGGTCGATCTGGGTGTGGTAGAGCTCCCAGGTGTCGTCGGGGAACCGGCCCCAGCCGCTGATCGCCGGGTGGGTGGTGACGGCCTGCCAGCCGTCGTGCCAGATGCCTCGGGTGCCGAGCATCGAGTAGAACTGGGTGTGCTTGGCCGTCGGGATGGTGGCCGCGTCGAAGCTGTACCGCATGCTCACCCCCTGCAGCGGGTGTTGGGTGTGGCCCTTGACGGTGTCCGGGAGTGCGAGCCCGAGGCAGTCCAGCACGGTCGGGACCAGATCGATGGCGTGGTGGTACTGGTCGCGGGTCTCGCCGCGGGCGGCGATCCCGGCCGGCCAGGAGATGATGCACGGGTCGGACGTGCCGCCGTTGTACGAGTACCTCTTCCACATCTTGAACGGGGTGTTGAAGGCCATCGCCCACCCATTGGGGTAGTGGTTGTAGGTTTTGGTGCTGCCGAGCTCGTCGATCATCCTCATGTTCTCGGCCATATCGTCCGGCACGCCGTTGGCGATCTTGTTCTCGTTGACCGAGCCGTCCGGGCCGCCCTCACCGCTGGCGCCGTTGTCGGAGACCAGCATGATGATGGTGTTCTCGAGCTGTTCTATCTCCTCGAGGTAGGCGATCAGGCGGCCGATCTGGTGGTCGCAGTGCGAGAGGAACCCCGCGTACACCTCGGCCATCCGGGCGAAGAGCCGTTTCTCGTCGGCGGCCAGGGTGTCCCAGGGTCGGGTGAAGTCGAGCGGCGGGAACGGTTGCCCGTCGGGTCCGGTGCGGGTGTCGGGGGTCCCGATCGGGTTGATCGGGGGCAGTTCGGTGCCGGGCGGGACCAGGCCCATCTCCTTCTGCCGGGCCAGGATCTGCTCGCGCATCGCCTCGTAGCCGTCGTCGAACTTGCCCCGGTAGCGGTCGGCCCATTCGCGGGGCACCTGGTGCGGGGCGTGCGCGCAGCCGGGTGCGTAGTACAGGAACACCGGCCGGTCGGGGGCGATCGCCTTGACGTCGTCGAGGTACTCGATGGCCTTGTCGGTGATGTCGACGCTGAGGTGGTAGCCCTGCTCCGGGGTGGCCGGTGGCTGGGTGGGGTGGTTGTCGTGGACGAGGTCCGGGTACCACTGGTTGGTCTCCGCGCCGAGGAAGCCGTAGAAGCGGTCGAAGCCGCGGCCGACGGGCCAGTTCTGTTTGGTGGAGGCGAGGTTCATCTCGTCCTCGGCGCACAGGTGCCACTTGCCGACCATCGCGGTGGAAAAGCCCTGCTCGACCAGGACCTCGCCGAGGGTGGCGCATTCGGGCGGGATGTGCCCGTTGGCGCCGGGGAAGCCGACCGCGGCCTCGCTGATGCAGGCCATCCCGTTGGTGGTGTGATTGCGGCCGGTCAGCAGACAGGACCGGGTCGGCGAGCACAGGGCGGTGGTGTGCCACTGGGTGTAGCGGAGCCCGTTCGCGGCGATCCTGTCGATGTTCGGTGTGTCGATCGGGCCGCCGTAACAGCCCAGGGCGCCGAACCCGACGTCGTCGAGGACGATGTACAGCACGTTCGGTGCGCCGGACGGTGCCTTCGGTTGCTCGTACGGTCCCCAGTCCGGGACCGAGTCACGAATATCGAGATTGACGACACCTCTGAATGGTTTGGCCATGACATCGGCTCCTGCTCGGGTTCCCCTGCACGTTCCAGCCAAGCACTACCGGCCGGTGATAACCAGGGTCGTTCGACACTCCGGCAACGGCACGGCCTGATACCGCCCCGTCCTCGCCGACTGAGTTGCCCGATCCGGTCGGTACCGCGACGGCCCTCGACTCCCCCAGAAACCCCGGACTGAATCTTCCACGGAGACAGGGCTGTTCAACGCGTCAGGGGTCAAATTACGCTGAACCGTACACCCGGCGGGCTCGTCGTTGCCGCTGATCTTGAAGTCTTCGCATGTCTGGCGTGAGCCCTTTCTCGGTGGCCACCCTGCGAGCGTGGGTGGCTCGCTCGACCGCGTAGGTGCGTTCCCTCTGCCCGAACAGGGCCTCGGGTCGGCCGGGTTGGGCGAGTCGATCGTGTCGGCCAGATTCCGCAGACCCACACCCCCGAGGACCCCGGCCCCGGCCCCTCACCGGTCCTGGCCTCCCGATCGCCGGGCTGCCTGCGCGAGGACCTGCGGTCCGGTGACGAACGCCTTCTTCCAGGGGGCGACGCCGTCGATCTCGATCTCGATGGACATGCTCAGCACGGTCCGGATGAGCACGATCAAACCCAGGATCGCAGCGTCCGTGAGCGAGGGCGTCGAGGTGACCGTCTTGACGATGTCCGCGGCAACCAGCAGCTCCAGGCCGAACAGGATCGCTCCGCCCAGCGCGTTACGCAGCATTTTGAACGCCCGACCACCATCGCCTGTTCGCTTCCATGTTCGGGCCGCGAAGGCAAAAGCGAGGAGAAACCCCGCCACCATCGACAGGACACCGAGGACTTCGAAGGACTCCGTCACCAGTTCGAAGAATCGAGCAGTGTCCATGACGGGGTCCTGTTCGCACGACGGTTCCGCAGGTTGGGCGTTTGCACCTACCAAAGCAGGTTCTCGCAGAGCAGTCGTCGAGGTCAAGCCCGGTCACAGTACCCAGCAGAAGTAGCCATATGTTGAGAAGTAGCCGGTCATCATCCCCACATGCTGGGGCGGGTGGGTGCCCGACGACCGCGAGGATGCCTTCGAGGTGGACCGTCGGGATCGCGACGTTCGATGAGCCGTGGAAGGCTCGCTCGATTCAAAAGTCGAGGCGCGGACAACTGACCCGTCGCGATCCCTGCTATGGATGAGACGACCGGTGCCGGGTCGCGGCGAACGGGAGGAGAATGAACACCGCGATCGCCAGGTAGCCGAAGACCGCAACAACCGGCAGGAACAGTCCCAGGACGATCATCACCACATAGGCGCCCACGCTGGGTGAGAGCCGCTTGGTGAGCATCTTCAGGTTCTCGTCCGTCACGTCGGGCCGCACCAGCCGCGCGTGAACCGCGTAACGCCACAGGACCCACACCAGCACCGCCGTCAGAAGCAGGTTGATCCCGAAGACGGTAGTCGCGACGCGCTCAGCGTTCGATTCGCCGATGAACTCCGCCAGCAGCCGCGTCGGGAATGGGAGGAACGCCACCACCATGAGCAGTATCAGATTCAGCTGAATGAACACCGGGGTGGCACGGTCGAGGTACTCGGTGATCACCGTGTGCGCGAACCACACCGCACCTATGGTCGCGAAACTCACCAAGTAGGCGAGGTAAGAAGGCCACTGGTCGGCCAGCGTGCCCAGCAGGTCGTCCTCGGAACTGCTGGCAACCCCGAGCTCGAGGACGAGAAGGGTGATCGCGATGGAGAACACACCGTCGCTTAAGGCCTCCAACCGCGCGGTCTTATGACCCCGTGGGCGAGCCCGTGGCCCTTCATCGTTCACAGTGAGATTCTGCCTCCTCACGACCCAACACCGACGACTAATCGATGGACGCAGATTGGCCGACCGCTACGCCACCTGCTACCGGCGTCACCCTGCCTGGGTCGGTCGGCACCGGACACGCGAGGATGACGCGATTCGACTCCGACGCATCGATCGACGCCCGTGCGGCTTCCCGGGTGGGGCACCTTCGTGCGTATCGCCTCGGTCCTGGCGCGCGGAACGTGCGCTGGTCGTCTACGCGTCGGGGCTGGAGCGCCGCGCTGTCATCGGCAGGTGTCAGTCCGGGAGATGGTGTCGATCGGTGGCGAGGATGTAGACGTTGACCGCTATCACCCAGGCGGGGAAGACCAGCACCACCCAGATACTGAAACCGGCCACCAACAACAGGCTCAGTGCGAGCAGGTAGGTGGTGATCACCACCCCTCGCGGCATCAACTCGGTGCGCAACCAGATCGTGGCCAGGGAAATCATGAACACCGCGGCCATGCGGATCGCGTAGACGTTGCTGCCCTGCAACATCGCTTCCCGCCCGAAGTACACGATCTCGTTTTCGGCGACGGTCGAGCCGCGGGAGACGGCGAGAAGCGCGCCCGCGAGCGTCATCGAGACGAAGGTCATGCCGAGGAACAACAGTCCACTGCCCATAAAGACCGTCGTGAAGAAGCGGTCCTCGAGGTCGCCGAACCGGTCGCGCTGGACCCCGATGAACCACAGGAACGCCGTGCCCGCGATCGGGGTGAGGGACAGGGCGGTGGTGATCTTCGATCCGCCGTGTACCCAGGGGGCTCCCGCGGCGGCAGGCATCGCCGTGATCAGCAGGACGATGCTGAGGATGAAGAGCGCTCCGAAGACGATGCCCGCGATCGCCGCGGAACGCGGCGTCCGCAGCCGGTTGTACTGGACCTCGATGCGTATATTCGTCATGGGTTCAATCCTGTTCGAGTGGTGCTGGAGCTGGCGGCTACCGGGCAAGCGCGCGCACGCACCACGGGCGGGGGACCCCGTCCTTCGAGCGACCGGGCCGGCGGGGTTCGATGCCCGGCAAGACCACCACACGGCGGCGGCCGCGATCCGCTCCTCGGCCTATGCAGCCGGTGATCGAAGCGTTCGACGTACTTGCCAAACGCGACGTTAATCTCATCGGGCCGGGTTGCTGCCGCAACGAGAAATCTCATCCATCCCGTACACAAGAATGGCCGCGTCTTTGGTTGGGAGATCTGAAGCGACGGGCCGCTGACGGTCCGAACGAAGACGACCACCGCAATGTCGGTAGACGACCAGTTCGACCTGGCATCTCTCGTACCTAAGTTCGATCTGCGGTACTTGGTTGGCGCCGGATCTCGATCGTGTCGAGCCTGCCATCGACACTCCTCTTCACCATCGAGACTCCGCTCCCTGGTGACCATAGTCGTCATGGCATGTGACGGAAATCGTTGGATCCGACAACCATTACGAACTGCGGAAATCGCGGGAAAATGGCGTCGAAAACCCGTGTCGAGAAACTATGTCCAAAAACCCCAGCCGTGATGCTGTCGACACATGATGATCGGCTACGCCACGGGTCTTCCAGCGACAGACCAGAGCCCCGACCACCAGGTCGATACGTTGCGCCGCGCCGGAGTGGCAGCCGAGAACATCCACATCGACCACGCGGGCAGTGCCAAAGCGTCACGGCCCCAACTCGATCTGGTGCTGCAGCGGCTCCGCGGTGACGACGTCCTGGTGATCACTGGGCTCGACCGGCTCGGACGGTCGATGCTGCACCTGATCACCCTCGGCGCCGACCTGCGCGATCGCGGCATCGGCCTGAAGGTCCTCGAGCAGGGCATCGACACCGCGACCTCCGAGGGCGCGCCATGTTCGGCATGTTGTCGGTCCTGGCCGAATTCCAGCGTGCGTTGATTGCGGCCAACGCGCGAGCCTAATGGGGGTCGATCAGGCAGAAGAGGTATCTGTAACTCCGCGTAACCAGATACCAGGGGTGAGCTTCGAGGGCCGGCCACCCTTACGGCCGCGGGCCCGGGCAGGCGCATGACTGACAGCGGACGCGAACTCGATCTCGTCATCTACGGTGCCACCGGGTTCGTCGGAAGGTTGCTCGCCGACTATCTCGCCCGCACCGCCCCGGACGGTGTGCGGATCGCTCTCGCCGGACGGTCCCAGGCGAAACTCGAGGCAACGCGGTCCGCGCTCGGGGCCCGCGCCACCGACCGGCCGATGGTCCTCGCCGAATCCAGTGACGCCGTCGCGCTTGCCGAGCTGGCTTCCCGCACACGGTTTGTCGCGACCACGGTGGGCCCGTACGCGAAGTACGGGGCCGAACTCGTCGCCGCCTGCGTCGCGGCCGGCACCGACTACGTCGACCTGGCCGGGGAGTTGTTCGTCCGCGGGAGCATCGACGCCCACCACGACAAAGCTCGCGCCAACGGTGTGAAGATCGTGCACTCCTGCGGCTACGACTCCATCCCCGCCGACCTGGGCGTGCACGTACTGCACCAAAGAGTCCAGGCCGACGATGCGGGGGAACTGACCGACACCACCCTGGTCGCATCGCTGAGCGGCGGAGTCTCCGGCGGGACGATCGACTCGCTGCGCACCCAGATCGACGAATCGAAAAAGGATGTGGCCCTGCGCCGGCTCGCCGCCTCCCCGTACTCGCTCAGCCCCGACCGGACGAAGGAACCCGACCTCGGCCGACAGTCCGACGTCGCCGTGGTCGACGGCGCCGACATCGACCCGCAGGTACGCGGGTGGAAGGCCCCGTTCGTGATGGGCTCCTACACCACCCGCATCGTCCGGCGCACCAATGCCCTGCGCGACTTCGCGTACGGCCGCACCTTCAAATACCGGGAGGTGATGGGCGTGGGGGACTCGCGACTCTCCCGTCTCTACGCGGCCGGTGTCGCCGGCATCCTCGGCGGGCTCGTCCTCGGTCTCAGCCTGCCGCCCACCCGGTTTCTCCTCGACCGCATCCTCCCCGCACCCGGCGAGGGACCCAGCGACACGACGCAACGCAACGGGTACTTCGCGATGGACATCTACACCACCACCGCGACCGGCGCCCGGTACGCCGCCCGGGTGAAGGCACAGGGCGATCCCGGATACCGCGCCACCGCGGTCCTGCTGGGGGAGTCGACACTGAGCCTCGTCCTGGACCGAGATCGCCTTCCTGAGGAGGCGGGCGTCCTCACCCCAGCCACCGCGCTCGGGGACGTGCTCGTCGAACGACTGCGCGGCGCAGGGGTGGAGATCTCCGCCCGCAAACTCTGACCCGGGGACTGAGGAGGTCGCAACACGGCACTCAAAACCCACCCGCCCAAGCCCGCCCCAATCGCTAGCGGCGCTTGCATTGATTGCACTGCTAGCAATGGGACCGTCATACCCGGAGCAGCCGAGATTCCCGGGTGAGCAAGGGTGTTGCCCGCGCCGGTCGCTCCCGGTCTTCTGCCGAGGTCCACGACGATCCGACTGATTCGCCTTTCCGTCGATGAGGGATGTCTGCCCGGGTGACCCCGCAGGGGGTGGGGTCCAGGGTGAGCGGATGGCCGTCACCGGATGAGCGTGATCGGCACACTCCAAATCGTTTACCGGGCGGACCCGACGCGTTCTCGCGCGGTGGCGGCTGCTTCGGCGACGGAGCCGTGATGGATCGGCCCGTGTCCCGGCACGAGAATGTCGGCGTCCAACTCTCCGATGATGCGCAGCGACTCGGCGGCCGCGGTGCGGTCGTGGTCGAACCACCGCGGCAACAATTGAGGTCCGGAGACCGGTGAGGTCAAATGCCCGGTGATCAGGGCGTCGCCGGAGATCACCACACCGCGATCGGGAAGGTGATAGATGGTGTGACCGGAGGTGTGGCCGGGCGCGAGAACCGGAACGGGGGCACCCGGGCAGTCCAGGGCGCCGGGTACGGGCATCGCGGTGGGGGAGTCGATGCCGTACTTGGCCGTGCCACCCAACTGGATCAGCTTTGTTGCCCACTGCAGGACCCCGGGTCGCCAGATATTGCTGAGCACATCCCAGGGTGTCGCGACCTCGTGGAATTCACGGCGGGCGTGCGCGACCTCGGCAGGGTGTACCAGTACCAGCGCCCTATAGGTGTCGGCGAGATACTGTGCGCTGCCGATGTGGTCGACATGCGCGTGGGTGATGAGCACGGCCTCGATGCCGTGCGGGTTCCGGCCGATCGCTCGGATCGAGTCCTCGACGTCGCCGCGCTGCCCCGGGTACCCGGTGTCGATCACGGTCACCGCGTCGCCGTCGGTGAGCAGTACCCAGTTGACCATCTCGGTGTGCACAAAGAAGACGCCGTCGGCGATTTCGACGGGCTTCATCGCGCGACCACTGCCGGCAT
Organism: Rhodococcus sp. P3_B8; assembly: GCF_056402775.1. Lineage (NCBI taxonomy): Bacteria > Bacillati > Actinomycetota > Actinomycetes > Mycobacteriales > Nocardiaceae > Rhodococcus > Rhodococcus sp. P3_B8. The sequence continues at coordinate 137,476 of NZ_JBFUGT010000003.1, read as the reverse complement.
GCCGAAGTCGTGTCGCGCGTCTGTGGTGACCTGCGCGCCCAACGCCCGGCGGTAGTCCGTTCCGTCGTAGTCGACGAGCGTTTCGTGCACCGATCCGACCCCCATGCAGTCTCTCCTCTTGTGTGCTGTCTCCAGCGGGTGAGGGTACGTGGTCGAGGTGGCGAGGGGGTTGACGCGGTGGCGTAGTGGGTCGATCTGTCGCTGTGCCGATGGCCTTGTTGCCGTGTCGGTGCAACCGGCGGTGTGGACTACCCGACGGCGCCAAACCTGGAATGCGTTTGCGCTCAGCGGTTTCGGGTGACCGGCGGGGACGGGCATGAGGAGGTAGTGGCGCCTGAGTTCGTGCGATGTGACTGTCGGCACTTCTTCTCAACTTCGGCGGCACGTGACCTCCCGCCCGATGCCCGGCATGCGGTGGTGCCGCGCGTGGCGCCGGGGAGCTCATGGTCGCACGGACGGTCTACGGCCATGTCAGGACGCGTGACGGCGGTCGCCATGCCGCGTGTCGTCACTGCCCCGGCGAGTCGGCACTGAGTCCATCGGCTCCCGGACGAGGCAGGTCGTTCTCGCTGCGGCAGCTGCACTCGGGAGACACCCCTGACCGATTGGCTGCGGACCGTGACGTGGAAGTTTCCGCGCGCAGCTCGGCAAAGTGTGCGCGAGGTCGGCCGTGAGGACAACGACATGTCGACATTACTGTCGCAAGCGAGCAGGTCCTTTCGGTTCGAGGAGGGACACATGATGTTCGGGGACGTGTCGTGTCCCAGCTGGAGGCCTCCTCTCCGAGGGCTCAACCTTGCAATTTATCGCTGTAGTGTTGGAACGTATGGACCTCGACCGCACCCCACGCAGATGCTCTCGGCCATTACAGCACGCCGTTGTAGGGTCATTCCGAGGATAGTCCCGCATCGACTGGCGTCACGTCGCAGCGGGTCTGCGGACTGCAACCGAACTACCACTCCCATCGCCGAGAAGGCGATGAACAGGAAGGACTCTCACCAGATGGCTAACCCACATCGACTGACCACCGATCAGGTCATCGACCTGATCAAGGAGGAAACGGGTACCGAGCTGTCGGTCTCGACGTTCCGCGGGTACGTCTCTCGTGGGCAGGCGCCGGCGCCGGTGGAGAAGATCGGCCGCACTCCGCTGTGGAAGCGCTCGGAAATCGTTGAGTGGGCGAACAACAGGCCGGGTCAGGGCGCGCGCACCGACATCCGCAAACCGCGGCGGCGCCGCGCCGAGTGAGCGCGTTTCCTTCGTGCGACGTCGAAGGCCTGGAGGCCGGTCCGCGGGAGTTCGCCCGCACCTGAGGGCTGGGTCGTACTACGCCAGCGGACTTTGTGCACGGGGGAGCGGGGGTGGGCGCAGGCGGCGGTGGACACAGGGGGTGCGGCAGCCCGACGTGCCTCCGACCAGGCGGATGCCAATATGCCGCACATGCAGGCCGGAGAGTGCTTCTGCGGCTTCATGGTTCGGTGGTCGGACGGGGCGATCGGAGGGGCGGTTCGGCGCCCGGCGCTCGAATTGCATCACAGTGACGAAAATGGCAATGGGTCGCGTGCGTCGGGATTGTCTGGTGAAAAGCCGGTTGGCGCTGGTGATGAGGATCCTCGAAGGATTGCGGCGGCGGCCACTCACACACGATGACAGGGTGCTGTACGACGACGAGAGTGATCGCCGGCATCTGGTGCGATGCAATCATAGCTAGCGTAGCTAGCGGTGATGCAGTGTCCGGCGCGAGTACTGTTGTTTCGTTCGTATCGATGAAGGTGGGAGTGGAATCGGTGGCGCATAGGGCTGTGGTGGAGTTGGTGGACGATATCGACGGGACCGTGTTCAGTGACGAGGGGGAGAGCATCCACTACGCGGTTGATGGCGTCGAGTACGAGATCGACCTGAAGGGCGAGCACGCCAAGGAGTTCCGCGACGCTCTCGACTACTGGATTRCTCATTCCAGGAGGGTCGGCGGCAGGAAGCGCCGCTCGAATCGGGTAACGGACCCGATCGGATCGACGCCGAGGACGGGCGAGGTCAAGAAGATTCGGGAGTGGGCGACAGAACACGGCTACGAAATGTCCTCCCGGGGCCGGATCCGTGCCGAGATCGTCCAAGCTTTCCACGACGCCCACTGACACCGCATGGCCCGTCCGAGGGCGGTGCCGAACACGTCGGGTGGGACCCCCGCGTGGACGGTCCGCGTCGACAATCCTGAAGGTGTCGTCCGCAAGGTCGACGGTGGCACAGCCCGACGTGCTGCCGGCTGGTTCAGGGAATTGGTCGGGTGTCTATCGGCTGGTGGCCCAGGTGTTCGAGTCGGTCGAGTTCGGCGAGGAGGGCGTCTCGGCTGGTGTAGGTCTCGGCAGGGGTGCGAAAATCCTCGTCCGGGGAGGGATGGTGGACCTCCCACCGGGGTCCATCGGCAGCGGTAAAGCCGACCGCGATGTGTAATGGTTGGGCGAACTCACCCCATGCCGTTGCGACGTGGTCCCGGTTCGGAACGTGATCCCACGTCCCGTCTTCATAGCTCTCCCACTCACGGCGACCCGTGAGCATGCGCGTGAGGGTGGGATCGACAAGGTCGTACTCATCAGGATTCGGGTTGTCTCCAGTGTCCCGGAGTGTGTGGTACTCCTCGACGGTCAGCTCCGGTGCCAGTTCGATGAGCGCGCTTCCTGCGGTCGCGTCGAATGGGTTTGTGAGGACCATTGCCCTGGAGTCGAGGAAGCTCACGTTCGCGATCGGGTTTGTGCCGGGGGTCTGCCGTTTGGCCTTGTTCCGCCACTTCTTCGCGGCCTGCGTGGCCTGCGTTGCTTTCTTCGAGCGTCCCATGGATGTCCTTTGCTCCGCGGTCTGTCACGGTCTCGTTGATAGGCAGGGAACAATACTGTACTGACGGTTGGCTTTTCATCGTTTTATCTCCCACGCCCAACGCCGTGAAGACAGGAGGAGATCGACGTACACGCTTAGATGAGCGTTGCGTTGTACTTTGCGAGATGGGATCTGACCAGCTCCACCCCGGCTCGGTCATCGAGCACGATCGGGCCCCGGGACACCGCCATCAGATCATGCAGCCCCACACCGGCATTGGGATTGATCGTCATGACGACGGAGAACCGGTCCTCGTCGTTACGTGCCCGGTACTTGATACCAAGTACCCCGTCGGTCCCGTGCAGGATCGATGCCGCCCAGTCCCGGGTGATCCGGTAGTCGACGGGATCGCATTTCGTCAGCCAGGTGTCCTGACCGATCGCCGCCAGATGAGAGCCGTGCACCAGCGCGACCGGGACATCGTCGGTCACGGTGACCTGGGACAGGACTCGACCGGCCAGCTTGGCCTTCCGCAAAATTCTCGGAACGTGATCATCCAACGGCAGCGACCGGCAGTAGGTCTCCGCGATGCAGGTGGAGATGTCCTCCCCGAAATAGCTGTAGTGGTACGACCCGTCGGAGGAGTCGAACCGTCCGCCTCCCGCTCCCGCCGGGGTCGGATTCAGGGTCAGGACACCCCGGTTCGGGTCGCCGGAGTGGATACGCCAGAGCTTGGTTCCCGCGCCGAGCGACCCGACGTGCGCGGTCACCGATACCGGCGGTGGGCGGTTAGGCAATGTCGTCGGCGATCTCGGCACGCAGCAACGCGCGCACGGCGTCGAACGATCCCTCGTCCAGAAGTTGGACCGGAGACTTGCGGTCTTCGGCCGACGGGTTCGGCGAAAGCCACCACGACGCGACACCCCACGGATCATCCCGGGCACCGAGAGCCACATTGCCCTCCCGCACCACCTGACTCGCCTCGCCCGCCAGGGAGAACTGAAACTCCGGATACCGGAACTTCCCGGCCCGCTTGAGCCCGATGACCTCCCCTTTGGCACTGAGCTTGCGCAGCGCATCGCTGGGATTGGCCCAGTTCTTGTCGTAGGTGTCCGCGACCTCCTTGGCGGACAGATGCGGGAACGACAGGATGCGTTCGACGGCGTCACTGAGCACCGCCTTCTCGTCGAGGATGTCGTCCGACTCGATCAGCTCAAGGATCGGGTCGTCCCGATCGATCCGCCCGGCCAGCATGATGTGGGTGACCCTGTCGGCGACCAGCCGCATGCTCGGCCTCTTGTACAGCTCGGCTCGCATCCGGGCGATGAACTCATGGTCGCTCACGCCGCTGCGCTGTTGCGGATCGGACTCGTAGCCCGAGGCCGCGGTCTTGTGCGCCATGTCCCCTCCTCGGTTCCGGGCAGGTATTAGACTCGCTTCTATATAGAAGTCTACCGTAGATTGGCGCTTGAGGGCAGGGTCTTGTTATAGCCCGCCGAACCGGCCCGTACATGGGCCGCTGCCGGCAGACGCCGCTAGTGGCGCAGTGCGGGCGCCATGCCCCGGTGTGTGCGAAGAGTATGTGACCAGCAGGAACGATGCGCCACGGTGTACGGCGAATCATCGGCGGGAGCATCGAGAGACATCGAGTATGGGGGGCGTCCCGCACACTGGCGCCGGTGGCCCCTCGCTGATCGATGTCTCGACGATTGCCCATCACACCGCTCGCGACACCCGCGTAGTCGCGAGAACCAGGTCGGGCACCACCCGCAAGAACCCAGGCAGCGGTGTCAGCGCGCCTTGCGCTGCTGATCGAATCGTCCAGAACTTCTCGCCTGGATGACACCAGTTCTGCGGCGGCACGGTTGCAGGGTTGACCCGCGGCAAGTAGACCAGAAGGGACCTCTACGGTCGGGGAACCCGAAGGATCGCGTCCGCGGCGAGTCGGTGACGGGAATCGGCGAGGTGGTAGTCATCAGGCACATACAGACGTGGAGCCTCAAATTGTTTCTCGAACAGGATCCGCCAATCGACGAATGCCACCCACCTTGTCGGCAGGTCCCGGTACGGGTCGAACCCCGCATCCCACTGGGCCTCGGTGTACTCGGCGTAGTCGACGTCAGGGCTTACGGAAGCCCGATATCCTTGAGGGCACGCGATCGAGAGGTGAGTCCAAGGTTGCATGTGTGCTGGTCGTGCCGTCGGGACCAGCGCATGGCACCATGAGCCGACGGAGTGAGTAGACCGTCCGATGGGTGAAGGTGATCCGCTCGACACTCAGCGGTACCCGCCGTCCCCGGCCGCTGAACTCGGTGGATCTGGTTTCGCTGACGTTCAGGAGATCGGCCGTGGCGGTTTCGGTGTGGTCTACCGCTGCACGCAGGCGGACCTGGATCGCACGGTCGCGGTGAAGGTGCTCACCGTCGAACTCGACGAGGAGAACCGGGCCCGATTCTTCCGGGAGCAACGGGCGATGGGGCGGCTGACCGGGCACCCCAACATCGTCAACATTCTGCAGGTCGGCGCCACCGACAGCGGCCGTCCCTACACCGTCATGCCGTACCACCCGCAGGATTCTCTCGACGTGCGGATCCGCCGACATGGTCCGCTGCCGTTGGGTCAGGCGCTGCGGCTCGGGGTGAAGATCGCAGGTGCTCTGGAGTCGGCGCACCGACTGGGTGTCCTGCATCGCGACGTCAAACCCGCGAACATCCTGCTCACCGATTACGGCGAGCCGGAGTTGGCCGATTTCGGTATCGCGCACATCAGTGGCGGCTTCGAGACCGCGACCGGTGCCGTGACCGGGTCGCCGGCGTATACCGCGCCGGAGGTTCTCGGCGGTGAACCGCCCAGTCCGGCAGCCGATGTCTACGGCCTGGGCGCCACCCTGTTCAGTGCCCTCACCGGCCATGCCGCGTTCGAACGTCGCAGCGGCGAACAGGTCGTCGCCCAGTTCCTGCGGATCACCACACAGGAGGTGCCCGACCTGCGCGAGCGGGGGCTCCCGGACGACGTGTCCGCGGTGATCGCCCGCGCGATGTCCCGCGTGCCCGACCAGCGACCGGCTACCGCCGCCGACTTCGGAGAGGAACTGCGAACCCTGCAACGTGCCCACGACTTTCTGGTCGACGAGATGCCCCTTCGGGCCGAACCCGATACACAGGGCAACGACCGGCGACCGGGTTCCGAAGTGCGACCGAGCCGCGCAGGTGCCTCCGCTCCCATCACGACGGGGAACCTTCCCCTGGAACTGACCAGTTTCGTCGGCCGCCGACACGAGCTCACCGAGGCGAAGAACCTGCTGACCGGGTCTCGGCTGGTGACGTTGACCGGGATCGGGGGTGTCGGCAAGACCCGGCTGGCGATGCGGGTCGCGTCGGCGGTGCAGCGCGAGTACGCCGACGGTGTGCGCCTGGTCGAGTTGGGCGAACTGCGAGACGAGTCGTCGCTGATCGACGCCCTCGCTGGCGCACTGGGAGTCCGGGACCACTCGGCGAGGCCGCTGCGGGAGGTCCTGATCGAGTTCCTCGCCCCGCGAGAGGTGTTGTTGGTCCTCGACAACTGCGAGCACATGGTGGACGCGGTCGCCGAACTCGCCGGACCCCTGCTGCGGGTGTGCCCGCGGTTGCGGATGCTGGCCACCAGCCGCGAACCCCTGGGAATCGGCGGGGAAGCGGTTCTGCGGGTCCCCCCGCTGGCCGTCCCCGATCCCGAACGGAAGCCCTCCCTGCGCGGGTTACCCAAATACGATGCGGTGACGTTGTTTACCGAACGCGCCGCTGCCGCCGTCCCAGGATTCGTTATCACCGAGGAGAACGCGGCGGAGGTGGCGGGGATCTGTCACCGGCTCGACGGGTTGCCGTTGCCGATCGAGTTGGCGGCGGCGCGGTTGCGGGCGATGTCGCCGGAGCAGATCCTGGGGCGCCTGACCGACCGCTATGCCCTGCTGACTCGCGGCAGCCGGGGTGCGCCGACGCGGCAGCAGACGTTGCGGTTGTGTATCGACTGGAGCTTCGAATTGTGCACCGCCGGTGAACAACTGGTGTGGGGTTGGGTGGCGGTGTTCGCGGGAAGCTTCGAACTCGATGCCGCGGAGCGGGTGTGCGGCGCCGACCTCGACCCGGGCGAGTTGCTGGACACGCTGACGTCCTTGGTGGAGAAGTCGATTCTGATCCGGGAGGAGCACGGGTCGGTGGTGCGGTTCCGGATGCTCGAGACTCTCCGCGAATACGGCTACGAGAAACTCGAGCAGACCGGTGAGGCTGTGGCGTTGCGTCGCCGGCACCGGGACTGGTACGAGGCGTTGGCGCTCGCCGCGGAGGCCGAGTGGATCAGTGCCCGCCAGCTCGAGTGGATCGCCCGTCTGAAACGGGAACAACCGAATCTCCGCGAAGCCCTCGAATTCAGCATCGACGACGATACCGCCGCCGGCCTACGTATCGCCGCCGCACTCCACCCGTTCTGGACCTCCCAGGGCCTCTACAACGAGGGGCGACGCAGGCTCGAACAACTGCTCGCCCGCAAAAGCGGCCCACCCACCCTCGCCTGGGTCAAGGCGCTGTACTGCGCCACCGTGATGGCCAGCGTGCAGAGCGACTTCCTGGCCGGGATAGAACTCGTCGAGGAGGCGCGGACTCTCGCAGCGCAGGCCCGCGACCCAATGATGCGCGCTTACGTCGACTGCGCCGGCGGCGTGCTGGCTGCCTGCAGAGGTGATTTCCCACGGGCATGCTCTCAACTGGAAACCGCGCTCACGGCGTTCAGCGAAAGCGGAGACCGAACGCTCGAAGTATCCGCCCTGTATCTGTTGGGGTTGTCGTATGAGCTGTCCGGCATGGGAGAGCGGGGTATTGAATGCCACGAGCGTGTGCTCGCGATAACGGAGCAGTATGGCGAGAAGATGTATCGGTCGTACTCGCTTTGGGCCCTGGGTATTTCCGTATGGCGACAGGGTGGTACCGATCGATCGGTGCAATTTTTCGAGCAGACGCTGGAGCTAACCAGGCAGGTGCATAGCCCGCGCATCGCCACAGCGAGCCTCGAAGCACTGGCCTGGATCGCCTGCGAACTAGACGACGCACCGAGGGCCGCGGTTCTGCTGGGAGCCGCAGAAGAGCTGGCGCGGTCAATGGGTACCCCTGCGGTAATGCTTTCCAATCTTTTCGTCTACCAGAATGAATGCGAGGCAAGAGCTCGGGAGAAAATCGGCGACAAGGTATTCGGAGCCGCCCACCGCAGAGGCCAGGGACTAGGCTTCCATGCGGCGATCGCCTACGCCCTCCACGAGGAACCGTCCAGCACCTCTACGTCCGACACCGACGCGTCGATGCGACTGACCAAGCGGGAACGCCAAGTCGCCGAACTGATCGCCGAAGGCCTGACCAATCAGGCCATCGCCGACCGCCTGGTGATCTCACCCCGCACCGCACAAGGGCACGTGGAGCACATCCTGGCAAAACTGGGCTTCACCTCCCGGACGCAGGTCGCAGCATGGGTTGTGGAGGGGACTCACGAGACTTGATTAGTAGATGAGCGCGTCGCGCGCCCAGCTCGACGCGTCGACGGATGGAGCAACGTCATGGGATTCGGCGAATAGCCGCGGCAACGGCTCGAATCGCCGTCACTTCGCCTTGTTCGGCTTGAGGTCCAACCGAGGAGGTGAGCAGCGAGGTCACGCGAGTGAGAGCAGCCGACAACCCAGTATCGACGCCGCGCATACGAAGTTGTCCGTGCCGTCTACGCGGAAACGGCACGTCATGAAGCGCTTCCCAGCGCAGAAGTCATGTCGGTCGGTGCGGGGTCGTGACGATCACACAGAACCCGGAGTATTCGTGGCGTCGACCTGAACGACTCGATCATGGTGCTGTTGACGCTGGATACGGTGCGGCCCAACGATCCCAGCAGCCCGGCGGCGCACACTCGAAACCCGAAACCCGAAACCCGAGACGCGTAATGCGATCTGCTTGCCGAATTGCGGGACCGCCCCCACCCCGTGTGGAACCGCCACAACGCTACCTGCAAGCGTCGACCTCCAGATCGGTCCGCATATGGTCGGCGATCGACTAGCCGACCAGTGTGATGCGTTTGCCGCGGTGCGTTCCTCGCACCCGAGGCGTAGTTCCGCGTGGACCCGCGGCACGCTGCACCCGCCCCGGCGTGAATGTCACAGATCGTGTTGTAGGCGTCCCATGGAGTGGTGGGGTTTGGGGCTGAGCGGCGCGGCTCCGACGTAGAGAGGGGCATCGGCGGGATCTTCGGTGTGTACGGCCAAGCACCCATCGAAGAAAGAGGTCCACCGATGGCCCTGTCCCAGTCTGCCCTGTCCGAGCTACTCGACGCATTCCGTGCCGGAGAAGGCGTGGATCTGATTCGTGAATCGGTCCGGATGGTCATGCAAGAACTGATCGAAGCCGAAGCGACCGAACAGATCGGCGCGGGCCGCTATGAACGCACCGAGGCCCGCACGACCGAACGCAACGGGGCCAGGCCCCGGCTGGTGGCCACCCAAGCCGGCGACGTCCAATTGCGGATCCCGAAACTGCGCAAGGGCTCGTTCTACCCCTCGATCCTCGAGCCCCGCCGACGGATTCGACCAGGCACTGTACGCGGTGGTGATGGAGGCCTACGTGCACGGAGTTTCCACGCGCAGCGTGGACGACCTCGTGGCGGCTCTGGGAATCGATTCGGGTATTTCCAAGTCGGAGGTGTCGCGGATCTGCGCCGGCCGGGGCGAAGTTGTCGGCGCGTTCCGGACCCGACCGCTCGACCACACCGCGTTTCCTTACGTCTACCTCGACGCGACCTACCTGCACGTACGCGGGCAACTCCTCTTCGCAGGTGACCTCGATGGCGGTCGTGGTCGCCACGGGGATCACCGCCGAGGGTGCGCCGTGAGGTCCGCCCCCGCAAGCGGGTGGTACCCCCAGGCCTCGATGTCGGGGACAGTGAGGACGAGGTGTTCTGGCGCGGCTTCCTCAGCTTCGCTGAAGAAACGCGGCCTGTCCGGTGTCCGACTGGTCATCAGTGACCAGCATGCCGGGCTGGTCGCGGCACTGCGGCGTTCGTTCCAGGGGTCGGGGCATCAGCGGTGTCGAGTGCATTTCGCGCGAAACCTGTTGGCGCACGTCCCCAAGTCGCACTCCGACATGGTCGCCGCGGTGTTGCGCACGATCTTCGCCCAGCCCGATCCCGCCACCGCGGCCTCCGCGTCGGACGAGGTCCGCGATCAGTTGGCCGGCCGGTTCCCCAAGATCGGTCCCTTGATGGACCAGGCGAAGTCAGAGGTCTTGGCGTTCAGCACATTTCCGCGCGGGCGCACTGGTCGAAGATCTGGTCGACGAATCCGTTGGAGCGGGTAAACAAGGAGATCAAGCGCAGAGCCCGTGTCGTGGGCATCTTCCCGAACGAGGCGGCCGTGATCCGACTCGTCGGTGCGGTCCTGGCCGACATGCACGACGAGTGGCAGTCCGGCGAGCGCCGCTACCTCTCGGAGGGGTCGATGGCGTTGCTGGATCCCAGCGGCGATACTGGGACCATCGCCGCGATCAACCGTGGCGAGTAGGCACCGAGGATTCACCCTCAAGCCCACCACCCCATGGGGCGCTATCATCGTGTTTGCCGGAGTGCGCATCCAAAGCATCCCGCGCAGACGCGGGACGTTGCGCTTTTCGTGCGCGGGCGGACTCTGTCAGGGACATCTATCGATGCCGCGTTGGTCACGGCGGCAGCGGCGGCCGAATGTCGGGGGATCCAGGTCACAGTCTTAGCTGCCGTGGGGCGTCAGACTTCTACTACCGGATGCTACGGGGCTGAACGGCAGGGCCGATCCCCGGGAGCATCAACTCATTTGAGGCCCTGTTGGAGGCATTGTGCAGACGCGACTTTGTGACCTAGGGAGGAAGGGTGACGAGCGGATGGTGGCCGATCCCGACGCCGTCTCGGCGGCTGTAGCCGACCTCCGTGCGGGTCGGCTCGTGATTGTCGTCGACGATGCCGACCGGGAGAACGAGGCGGATCTTGTCGTCGCGGCGGCGGATGCGCGACCCGATCAGATCGCGTTCATGATCCGGCACACGACCGGGATCCTGTGCGTTCCGATGCCGGGGGCACTGCTCGATCGCCTAGGGATGGACATGATGGTGGGCGACAACACCGATCCGCATCAAACGGCATTCACCGTCAGCATCGACCATGTGGGCGTCTCGACTGGGGTGAGTGCGTCCGACCGCTGCGCGACCGCGAACACGCTGGCTGATCCGGACGCGACAGGGGAGGACTTCACCCGTCCCGGGCACATGTTTCCGCTGCGCGCACGCGAGGGCGGAGTACTCAAACGTGCCGGGCATACCGAGGCCGCTGTCGATCTGCTGACGCAGGCCGACAAGTACCCCGTGGCCGTCATCTCGGAGCTGATCAACGAAGACGGAACCATGCTGCGTGGTGAGCAGATCGGTGACTTTGCCGCGGCGCACGGGCTGGCAGTGGTCTCTGTGGCAGATCTGATTCGGTACCGGCGTCGCCACGACAGGCTGGTGGAGCGTAGCGGGGCTGCCGCGCTTCCCACCGCATACGGAGAGTTTCAGGCCGTCGCCTATCGCAACACCCTCGACGGCATCGAGCACCTGGCGCTCGTGATGGGTGACCCCACTGATTCACCACCCGACGGCCTGTTGGTTCGGGTGCACAGTGAGTGCCTGACGGGTGACCTGTTTGGCTCGCATCGATGCGACTGTGGGGCGCAGCTTGCCGACTCTCTCAAGCTTATCGGCGCTGAGGGCCGCGGAATTCTAATATATTTGCGCGGCCAGGAGGGGCGCGGGATCGGGCTGGGGCACAAGCTTCGGGCCTACGCGCTGCAGGAACAAGGCTACGACACACTCGACGCAAACCTCGCCCTCGGTCTGCCTGTCGACTCCCGTGAGTTCGGAATCGGCGCGCAAATGCTCAGCGACCTGGGGGTACGGCGCATGCACCTGATCACGAACAACCCGGCCAAGTACGGCGGTCTCGATGGGTATGACATCGAGATCACGGGGCGCTATTCGTTGCCCACTACCCTCACCGCCCACAACATCGAGTATCTTCGCGCCAAGCGCGACCGGCTCGGGCACGAGATCACCGTTTCCCTCCCCACCGATGTAGCGAGTGCGTGAGCGGACATGTTGGTCTACATACCTGACGGCGGGCGAGGGACGCCGCAGCTGCGCACGGCCGAGGATCTGGGCGCGCTGTCCGTCCGAGCCGAGGCGAGCTCACTCGATTGGGACATCCTGTCCCGGACACTACGTGCGGTCGGCGCGGGTGAGGTCGCCGGTGACCATGCCTGGCTCGACATCGTGTGGTTGCGGACGGCGGCCGGCGAACGCGACCAGGATTGGCACGACGGGTTCACCGCCATGCTCGACTACGCGAATGCGCACGGATGGCTCAGCGACGACGGCCGTCGAGTTCGTGCCCATGTCGATTGCAGACCGGCCCAGACGACTGATCGCCAGCCGCCTGCCGCCATATCGAGCGAGTGCTACCGGCACGTGCTCGGTCACTTCATCACCGGAGTAACGATTGTGACGGCAATTCACGCCGACGAGCCGGTTGGCTTCACATGCCAGTCATTCGGTGCGCTCTCAATGGATCCCCCCCTCGTCCTCCTGTGTCCGAGCAAGGCCTCGACTTCATGGCCGAAGGTCGCGGCAAGCGGTCGATTCGGGGTGAACGTGTTGGCGAACAATCAAATTGAACTATGCCGCCGTTTCGCCGTGAGCGGGGGGGACAAGTTCGCGGACGTGACCTGGACCGCAGCCAAGTTCAGCGGCGCACCGAAGCTTGCCGGCACGGTCAGCTGGCTGGAATGTGAGATCGTGACCGTACACGAAGCCGGGGATCATTGGATCGTCGTCGCTCGGGTCCTCGACCTGGCCACGGTCACCGATCAGCAGCCCTTGACGTTCTTCCGAGGCACGCTGGCTGGTTTCAGCTCGCACGAACCACCCGAGTCTCCGCGCGTGCTGCCGGCCCCGGCCTTCTCGAATTCGAATGGCGACCAGACGCGGTGACGACCCGGAGTCACCGCCCGCACCGAAATGGGCGATGACGGCGGTGTGGCGGGTGCAGAGAGGATTCGACGATGACGACGCAAGACAACTTACAGCGATATGAGCAAGCGCTCAGGAAAGTAGAGACATGCCGGAAGCAGTAATCGTGTCAACCGCGCGTTCACCAATCGGTCGGGCGTACAAGGGTTCCCTTAAAGATGTGCGTGCTGACGACCTGACCGTTCAGATAGTCCGAGCCGCTCTAGCCAAGGTCCCCGAACTCGAACCCACGCAGATAACCGATCTGATGCTCGGCTGCGGTTTGCCGGGTGGTGAGCAGGGCCAGAACATGGGCAGAAACGTTGCCGTCATGCTCGGATACGACCACCTGCCCGGCACCACGGTAACGCGATACTGTTCGTCGTCCTTGCAGACCACACGAATGGCATTCCATGCGATCAAGGCAGGTGAGGGAGAGGCCTACATCTCCGCAGGTGTGGAGACCGTCAGTCGATTCGGGAAGGGGACGAGCGACGAGATCGAAGGGCAGGACCTGCATAACACGAATTTCTTCGGAGCCGCGGCCCGCACGGCTAGGCGTGCGGATGGTGCCAATCCTTGGACCGACCCGCGAGCCGACGGCCACTTGCCGGACGTCTACATATCAATGGGCCAGACGGCCGAGAATGTTCAGCAGATGCTCGGCATGAGCCGCCGCGAGCAGGACGAATTCGCTGTCCGCAGCCAAAATCTAGCCGAAAAGGCAACCACAGAAGGGTTCTGGGCGCGCGAGATTGCACCAGTGGTGTTAGTGGACGGTACCGAGATTGCCGCCGACGATTGCCCGAGACCGGGGGTAACCCTCAAAGCGGTGAGCCAACTCAAGCCAGCGTTCCGGCCTGACGGCACAGTGACCGCAGGCAACTCGTGCCCACTGAACGATGGTGCTGCGGCGGTGATCGTCATGAGCGATCTGAAGGCCAAGGCTTTGGGAATTACGCCGCTGGCCAGGATCGTGTCGACCTCGGTGACCGGGCTTTCACCCGAGATTATGGGTTTGGGTCCTGTCGAGGCAATCCCTCAGGCCCTCAGGAGCGCCGGACTCGGTCTCGCCGACATCGACTTGTTCGAGATCAACGAGGCTTTCGCAGTTCAAGCGCTTGGCTCGGCACAGAAGCTCGGCATCGACATAGACCGGCTGAACGTTAACGGGGGCGCGATCGCCGTTGGGCACCCGTTCGGGATGACCGGAGCGCGACTTACCAGCACTTTGATCAACTCGCTGCAGCGGCACGATAAGCAATTCGGCATTGAGTCGATGTGCGTGGGCGGTGGGATGGGCATGGCGATGGTGATCGAGCGGCTGTCGTGAAGGCTTCGTGCCCATGCAAAGCAACCCGAGATGGTGGACAAATGAACCAACAGCGCATCGCGATCGCTTCCGGAGCAGCCTTTGGCATCGGCGCAGCCACCGCAATTCAGTTGGCCAAGGACGGCGACCTCTTGCTTTGGATTTAAGGCTCGCGCCGCCCCACCATGGAGTCGGAATGGTGAACACCGACCGGGTCCGCGAAGTGAAAGTCGAACTCAGTGATGGAAACTCGCACTCGGAAGCAGGAATGGCTGACTGACGCGGCGATGACGGGATGCGGCCCGTTTCCTCGGATGATTCGTGGCTGACATATCGACACCGCGATGCACGGGCACATGTCGATCCAGGATCAGTGCGTTGTTGGGTGACGTGGTGCGGTGGTGTTCCAGGTGACGTCCTGGGGCCTAACCGTTCGAGGCGCTCACACATCAGGCATCGCGCGTAGTCCGTGTTACCGACCAAAGGAGATAGCCACAGTGTCAGAAACGATGCAGGTTATCAGCAGCACCGAATCACCGGAGAATGTCGTAACAGGTCTGGAAGGYGTGGTCGCGTTCACCAGCGACATCGCCGAACCCGACAAGGACGGCGGCGCCCTGCGCTACCGCGGCGTCGACATCGAAGAACTCGTCGAGGGGCACGTCACGTTCGGCAACGTGTGGGCCCTGCTCGTCGACGGCCGCTTCGGCCCCGGACTRCCCCCGGCCGAACCGTTCCCGCTGCCCGTGCACACYGGCGACGTCCGCGTCGACGTCCAGGCCGGCCTCGCCATGCTCGCCCCCATCTGGGGATACCARCCCCTCCTCGACATCGACGACGACACCGCCCGCGAACAACTCGCCCGCGCCTCCGTCATGGCCCTGTCCTACGTCGCCCAGTCCGCCCGCGGCATCTACCAGCCCGCCGTCCCGCAGAAACGCATCGACGAGGCSAARACCGTCACCGAACGGTTCATGGTCCGCTGGAAAGGCGACCCCGACCCCGCCCACGTCGCCGCCATCGACGCCTACTGGGTCTCCGCCGCCGAACACGGCATGAACGCCTCCACCTTCACCGCCCGCGTCATCGCCTCCACCGGCGCCGACGTCGCCGCCTCCCTGTCCGGGGCGATCGGCGCGATGTCCGGCCCCCTGCACGGCGGCGCCCCCGCCCGCGTCCTGCCGATGATCGAGGACACCGAAAAGTCYGGCGACGCCCGCGCCCTGGTCAAGGGCATCCTCGACCGCAAGGAAAAGCTGATGGGCTTCGGGCACCGCGTCTACCGCGCCGAAGACCCCCGCGCCCGGGTGCTCCGCGCCACCGCSAAACGCCTGRRCGCCCCCCGCTACGAGGCCGCCGCCGCCCTCGARCAGGCCGCCCTCGCCGAACTGCGCGAACGCCGCCCCGACCGGGCCATCGAAACCAACGTCGAATTCTGGGCCGCGGTCATCCTCGACTTCGCCGAGGTCCCCGCGCACATGATGCCCGCGATGTTCACCTGCGGCCGCACCGCCGGCTGGTGCGCCCACATCCTCGAGCAGAAGCGTCTCGGCAAGCTCGTCCGCCCCGCCGCCATCTACACCGGACCCGCACCCCGCACCCCCGAATCCGTCGAGGGCTGGGACCAGATCGACCACACCAGCTGACCATTCGACGTGTTCGACTGAAGAATGAGCAGACTCGCGACCACTTCGGGCCCACTGCCGCGAGCGGGGGTCTCCCGGACAGATTCCAGGCAGGGAAGGTGTTGAAAGTTTGAGAATGTGTACATTACCCGAGAAGGAGCATTACGTGAGTGCTGGGACGAACGCCGGGACCGCCAAGGACGTCGCTGATTTCTGGTTCGACCCWCTGTGCCCGTGGTGCTGGATCACGTCGCGATGGATCCTCGAGGCCACGCAGGTGCGCGACCTGSAGGCGAACTTCCATGTGATGAGCCTGGCCGTTCTCAACGAGGGYCGGGATCTGCCGGAGGAATACCGCGAGCTCATGACCAAGGSGTGGGGSCCGGTGCGGGTGCTGATCGCGGCCGCRCRGAAGCACGGYGACGAGATCCTGCTGCCGCTGTACACSGCGATGGGCACGCTCATYCACAACGAGGGCAACAAGGACTTCGGCGACGTGATCGTCAAGTCGCTCGCCGAGGTCGGGCTGCCGGCCGAACTGGCCGAGGCCGCCGAATCGGAGGAGTACGACGCCGCACTGCGCGAGAGTCACGCCGCCGGCATGGATGCCGTCGGACCGGACGTCGGGACCCCGACGATCCACGTCAACGGTGTCGCGTTCTTCGGCCCGGTCCTGTCGCGGATTCCTCGCGGCGAGGATGCGGGCAAGGTGTGGGACGGTGTGGTCGCGTTGGCCGGCTACCCGCACTTCTTCGACCTCAGGCGCACCCGGACCGAGGACCCTCAGTTCGACTGAGCCCGGCCCCGTTCCTGGGCACGGTCACCGGGTGACGGGCCTGGCCGGGTCGGCCGCGTACTGCAGTAGCTGCGGATCGCGGTAGATCTCGCCGGGTTTCACGAACAGGTGACCGTGCCGGGTCCTGTTCCGCAGGTTCGTCGAATCCGACGATGCTCACGAGATATTTGTCCGCGCCCAGAACACCTCTCGCGCCGCGGGCGCTCTGGGGGCGGACGCAGTAGCCGTGGTTGTCTGCGGTGTATTCCATCGATCGGAACAGCGCCGACCCGACAACGGCAATGCCCTCTTCTTAGCCCGTGGGTGTGAGGGTCCGGTCGAGGAGGATCTCCGCGGCCATGCGCGCGTGCCGACCGTAGCCCGGTTGATCGAGGACCATCGCGCGGCTGGCGGCGCCGTCGGCGAGGGTGACCAACTGCTCGGCGAGTGCGGCCGGGTCGGCGGCGCCCAGTTCCGCGGCCAGCTCGGTGACGAGCTGCGCCATCAGCAGCTTCTGCTCCCGTGCGTAGGTGTGGACCGCGCTCTGCGGGTCGGGGAACTCGACCGCGGCGTCGATGAACGGGCACCCCCGCACCGGGGACGTGGCCGGAACCGGGGGTCGAACAGCCGGAGAATCCGCTCCCGCGGGTCGAGATCCTCGCGGGTGAGCACGCCTTCCAGGGTCCGTCCCGCCGTGGCCAGCTTGCGCTTATAGGGTGTCAGTCTGACAAGGACATCGGCGAAACTTCAGAGAAGCGAGGCTGCAACTCGGTCTCCTTTGCAGTCTCGGCGTAGGTGAAGGGATTTGCATAGGCCAGCGGTGACCCCTCACACGAGCTGGCCTATGCAATCCTGATATACCGACACCGGACCACGAACCCAGTAGCCCCTAGCGGTTGTCCACTGAACCCGCCGTAACTCAACGAGCACCTGCCCATGCGAATTCGAAGCAGAAGAGAGAGGAATTCAGCGCTGCAATGTCCCCTGTCGCCCTCACAGACTTGGGAGCCCGTCCCCTTCACCTCGAACCCAGACGAGAATTTCCGGTTGCAGTCAGTCTTCCCAGCATCGGCTCAGAAGTGCATCAATCGGGAGCCTCATCGACGCGATCGTGGTTGAAGTTCTTGGATTTCTCGTTGGCTGTGCCAGCAGGGAATACCCGTCGCCGCCCTAGTTGATCATCGACAGCGTGAGCGTGTGCGGCTCAGTCTCTTTGGTCGCGCCGCCGAACGTGACTGTCCTGAAGCTGGTCGATGGAGTCGACTCCTAACAGCTGCATCGTGTTCCGGAGCTCGACAGCCATCAGCTCCAGTGCTCGATCGACACCTCGCTCGCCTCCGGCCATGAGGCCGAACAGGTATGCCCGGCCGATGAGCACGAAGTCGGCCCCGAGACATAACGCCGCCGCCACGTCGGCTCCGGACCTGATCCCACCGTCAACCAAGACGTCGGCGTGATCCCCGATGGCCTTCGCGATCGCCGGCAGCTGCTCCATGGGGACCGGTGCGCGATCGAGCTGGCGGCCACCGTGGTTGCTCACCACGACCGCGTCGGCACCTGCATCAACGACGGCGCGCGCATCGGCAACGCCCTGGACGCCCTTGACGATTAACTTGCCGCCCCAGATCTCGCGCAGCCAGCCCAGGTCGGCCACCGTTGCAGCGGGGTCGAACATCGACCCCACGAGCTGTGCGATCGTCCCGTCCTTCGAGCTCATCGAGGCGAACTCGAGTGGCGGAGTGGAGAGCAGGTTGAACCACCACGACGGCTTGCGGCTGGCGTCCACGACGGTTCGAAGTGTCAGCGACGGGGGTATTGTCAGCCCATTGCGTACGTCGCGGAGACGGGGGCCGGCGACCGGGGTGTCGACGGTGAGGACGAGAGCCTCGTATCCTGCCTCGGCGGCTCGCCGCACGAGGTCTTGACTGGCCCCGCGGTCGCGCCACAGATAGAGCTGGAACCACTTTCGGCTCGCAGGGACGGCATCGCTGACGTCTTCGAGCGATGTGGTTCCCATGGTCGAGAGTGCGTACGGTACACCGGCTCTGGCGGCGGCTCTGGCCACCCCGATTTCGCCCTCGTGATGCATCATCCGGGTGAAGCCCGTGGGTCCCAGGCCGAAGGGAAGAGCCGAGTCCGAGCCCAGCACCGGGGTACGGGTATCGACCCGGGACACGTCTCGCAGCACGCGTGGGTGGAATTCGATGTCGCGGAAAAACTCCGCAGACCGTTCCATCGCGATCTCGTCGCCGGCGCCACCATCGGTGTAGTCGAAGACTGCACGTGGCACTCGCTGTCGTGCGATGGCGCGCAGTGCGCTGACTGATTCGGCGCGAGCTAGCCGTCGATCGGTTCTGTCGAGGGTGAATGGTCGTGGTCTGAGCAACGGTGCCAGCTCGGATGATCGAGGAAACCGCCTTCGGGACCGCGGCCGGGGTCCCAAGGCGTCCGGGTGGGGGAAGCGTGGAGGCGCGGTGTCTGTCCGCTCGGCGTCAACAGTCATGTTCGGTCTTACCCTCCGTTGCCCATGTCGTGGCGGTGCCACATACTGGCCCATTTTCGAGTATCTTGCCGCGCCCCAAAAGAAGTGGGCGCTCCCCCGCGATTCCGTACAGGCCCTCGTGGTCGTGTTGGTATTGCGCGCTGGTCTCAGCTGGCCGGAGGGCCGTGACCAGCAGGAATAGGCGCTTCGATGGCGTCCAGACGCCGTCACGCCGAAGAGTCCATGGATGTCCTGCTTGCCGCGGCCTCTATCTCCGGACGGACCCGGGCAACATCGCCATCCCATTCAACGTTGCAATCCCTTCCGATACCTTTCGCGCCATCATCGAGGTAGTCAGTCATTGAACGTGCAGCGCGGCTGAGCTAGCGCGACGCACCCAGCGGCGCTGAGGCGTCCCGCTCCGTTGCAGCAATGTCTGCCTCGGCCATGAGCGCCTCGAGGATCGCTGTCAACTGGTCTAAGAGTTGTGGGTCTCTGAATGTGCCGTCATCCGAGAGCTGATCCTCCACCTCGGCGACGGCAAGCTCGAGGTCCACCACGCGAGCGCCGGCTGCTCCCAGAGAGCCGCGAAGCTGGTCCTGGGCCCAGGTCGCTCCGAAGCTGGACGTGCTGGCACCGATCACTGCGACTGCCAACCCACGTAGTGCTGCCGTTGTCACCGGGCGCGACGCCCAGTCAAACGCGTTCTTCAACTGGCCGGGGATCGACGCGTTGTACTCGGGCGTCGCAATGATCACGGCGTCTGCCCAACCGAGCAGACTGCGAAAGTGACTGACGGCAGCCGGCGGCGTCCCTTCATCGTCAGCATTGAACGGCGGGATGTCTCTGAGCGCCTCATAGCGCTGATACTCAACGCGGGCCGGCAGGCCATCGGCCGCGACTGCGAGCAGCTTGGTGTTGAACGAGTCGCGCCGGAGACTGCCCGAGATTCCCAGGACCCGAGTGATCGCCTGAGTCACGGCCTATACCTTCGCTTTCGGCAGCTCGAACTCGGCTGTAAGCGTAACATCGTTCGACAGCGCATACCGTCCTCCGGGGAGTCGCTGGTTCCATGTCACGCCAAACCGCCTGCGGTCAATCACCGTTTCGAGGTCGATCCCGACACGCTCAGTGGCGTGGGAGTCGTCTGCCACGTACAACAGTCGGCCACGCAACTCCACACGCTCGGTGTGACCCCGCGCCGTCAGATCGCCGATGACGACGAGTGTTTCGTCATCGGCGAGGGTCACGGACGTCGACCGGAACTGAACGGTCGGGTGGCGCAGGGCGTCGAAGAATTCTGGCGACTGCAGATGCGTGTACTGTTCGTCGTTCTTGACCTGGATGCTGGCGGCTCTAGCCGAGCCGTTCAGGGTCATCTCGCCGGAGTCGTCCACCTCAAGGGTGGCGTCGAACTCGGCGACCCCGCTACGGAATCGGGAGATCTTGTGCATTGCCGAGATCCCCACGGTGGAGTGGATCGGGTCCAGCCGATAGGTGCCCGGCGTAGCTCGGGGGAAGGTGTCTTCGCTCATCGTTCGCCTCTCGTCGAGGTGGTCTGGTGGGTTGTTGCTCCGGACGTGTCCGTCAGCGGATAACCACGAGGATTCGCAGCGATCTGGCCTTGAGTTCCGGCCATTAGGTCAGATCGCTGATCTGACCTAATGGCCGGGCAGGGTTCCCTCGTGACGAGAGCCAACTCTCAAGGATCGGCGGGATCTGGTTCACCTCGTGAAGGTGCGAGCGCTGCCGCCTGGGCGCCCTGTCCTGCCGAGAAGGATTCCCCTTCTTCACGTACTCCAGACGGTAGGAACTCCCAATGGCTCGCACCCGCTGGTCTCTGTGAATATTCGTAAAGTGTATACTCTTTGAGTTACTTGGGTCAAGGGATATATCCAGAAATTGCAGGGCCGCACGAGAACCGCCGGTTTCTTCAAGTGCGTCCGCAAGAACCTCTCTGCGAAGAGAAGTAATTCTGGGCGCATCCTCTGGTTGCGTCGCTAGAGCGGTATCACGGATGGGTCAACGTATTAGATAAAGGGTGCGCACGACGATTGCCGTGCGCACCCGACATGCCGAACGTAATGGTTACCCGCGAACAGCGAGTGCCAGTGAGGCGACACCTGCCGCGCCGGCGAGCACATCTGCCAACGCCGCGACGAGGTCCTCGGGCGCACCAGACCCTTGCGAGCGCCATGCGACGTGCCCGTCGGGTCGAACCAGTGCTGCGCCTTCGTGCCCGAGAGTCAAAGGTCCAACCAGGTGCGGCAGCACCTTGACCAGGAGTGGCACCTTCCCCTCGCGCGCCAAATCCTCTCCGGCTGCTTTCCAGCCAGTCGCGTCGGGGCCGCAGACCAGGACGAACGCCGTGTCGAACCAGTCAATGGTCGACTCGGACTCGGCCGCATCCAGCCACATGTGTGGGAACCGGGCGCCCGGTCGATCGGTCGGCCAGTAATACCGTGAGTCGTGAGGCGGGACCGGTGAACCGTCGTCGACCACGGCGGCACTGTCGGCGTAGATGAGCCCCATCGCTTGCCCCTCGCAGTTGATCTGTCGGTCCTGATCGATCAGGAGTGCGCGCCAGGGCTCGGGATCATCGTGACGGTTGTGGAAGATCTCATCCATCTCCTCGATCCGGTCAAAGCCCTCGACCGACCAGTTCGTGTTCGACCACGCCACCGGATGACGCTCGGTCTCGTAAGTGTCGAGCAGCGCATCAGTGCCGCTGCCGTCCAGCACCGCAGCGAGCTTCCAGGCGAGGTTGTGCACGTCCTGGATGCCGGAGTTCATCCCGATACCGCCCGCTGGCGGAAAACGGTGGGCGGCGTCGCCAGCGAGGAACGCACGGTCGCGGCGGAACGACTTCGCGACCTGCGCGCTCATGTTCCACACCTGGACGTTGATCGGCTCGACCTTGAGGTCGGGGATCCCCCAGTACTCGCGTACGAGGCCGATGAGATGATCGGTGCTGTACGGCTCCTCTCCGTCGCCGAGCAGCTGAATGAAGCGCCACCGGTCCCCGTCCGGCCCGGTCCCGAGCACGTCGAGGGCTGGACGTCCTTTCGGGCGGCACAGGAATCCCACGACGCGCCTAACGTGAGGCAGGTGTCCCACCGGCGCACGGAAGTAGTGGGTTGCACGCACCTGCAGCGTCTCGGGCCCTTCCATCTCGATGCCGACTCGCTCGCGTACGAGGCTCGCAGCTCCGTCGCACCCGACGATGTAGCGAGATCGCACCTCGAACTCCTCGCCGGTGTCGACATGGCGGAGTAGTGCGGTCACCCCCTCGGAATCCTGCTGGAACGAGATGACCTGTGTCGAACGACGAAGGTCGACCCGGGGCCGGGTCGAGAGCGCGTGGTCGAGTGCCTCTTCGACGACATCTTGCGCGACGATCGATTTCGGGGACGGCGTGTTGTTGCTGGGTTCCGGATGAGTCAGCGCGACGATCGGGCCACTTAAGCTCTCGCACCAGCTGATCACGTCGGAGTTCGGCGGCAGCCCGCCGCCACGCACCTGGTCCTCGATGCCCCATACTCGAAAGTGCTCCATCGTGCGCGCGGTGCTGCCGTACGCCTTCGGGTGCACCGTGGTCGCCGGGCGACGCTCTGCGACGAGACTTGAGATCCCGAAGCGGTCGAGCAACAACCCGAGGCTCATGCCGACAGGACCGGCACCGACCACCAGAACAGGCACCTCGATCATCGCGCTTCCTTTCGTGTGACAACGGATGTGGTTTGGGATTCCGTACGGGCCGGATAAATGCCCAACGAGTTCACGACGTCTCCAGCAGTTCTCGGGCGAGCGTCCCACCGGCGACAACACGCTCAAGTGCATCTCGGAGCTCGCCCGGGTCTCCGGGGCCTGTCGCCCGCCAGGCGACATAGCCGTCAGGCCGGACCAGCACCGCACCGTCGCGCTCAATCGTCAACGGACCAAGCAGCGCCGTCAGCTGCTTGATCTCGAGCGCCAGGTCGAGCTCGGTTGCCAGGGCTGTGCCGGCCCGCGCCCACCCCTGCGCCCCAGGACCGCAGACGAGGACGAACGACGTGTCGAACCAGTCGATCGTCGACTCCGTCTGATCCGCGTCGATCCATATGTGGGGAAACCGCGCGCCGGGTCGGTCCGTCGGCCAGTAGTACTGGGCCTCGTGCTCGGGCATCGGGGAACCATCGTCGATCAGAGCACCGTCGGCATAGATGTATCCGAGCGACTGGCCTTCGCAGTTGATCTGCTCGTCCATGTCGACCAACAGGTCGCGCCAGGTCCGGGGGTCCTCGCGGCGGTTCTGGAAGGCCACGTCCATTTCCTGCATTCTGCGGAAGTTTCCTACCGACCACTCGGTGTTGTCCTGCGCCACCGGACGGCGTTCGGCCTCGTACGTGTCGAGCAGCATCTCCTCGGCCTGTCCGTCGAGCACCATCGCGAGCTTCCACGCAAGGTTGTGTACATCTTGGATGCCCGAGTTCAGCCCCATGCCGCCCGTGACCGGGAAGCGGTGGGCTGCGTCGCCTGCCAGGAAGACGCGTCCTCTGCGAAACTCCTTGGCCACCTGGGCACTCATTCGCCAGGGCATGACGTTGATGAGTTCGACCTTCAGGTCCGGGATTTCCCAGTAGTCGCGGACGAGGGCGATGAGCTGCTGCTCGGTGAGCGGCTCCTGCCCCTCCTTCAGCTTCTCGAGAAAACGCCAGCGGTCCGCGTCCGGGCCGCTGGCCAGCACGTCGATGTGCGGCCGCGACGGGTCGGACGGCCGAACGAGGAACCCGATGGCACTGCGAACGTGCGGGAGACGGCTGAGATCAGCGCGGTAGTAGTGACTGGCCCAGAGCGCGATGGTCTCGGGACCGTCCATCTCCACGCCGAGCCGGTCGCGCACGACGCTGTCGGCTCCATCGCAGCCGACGAGATACTGAGCGCGTACCAGCACCTCCTCGGCAGTCTCTACGCTCCGCAAACGGGCACTGACCCCGTCGACGTCCTGCTCGAAGGACACCAGCTCGGTCGACCGGCGGATGTTCGCGGCCGGACTCGTGCCGAGGGCCGCGTCGAGGGCCTCTTCGACCGCATCCTGCGAGACGATCGACTTCGGGGCGGGCGTGTTGAGCGTCGCCTCTGGGTGCGTGTAGGCCACCAGTGGACCGCTGAGGCTCTCGCACCAGCAGACAACGTCGGCCGTGGCGGGCAGACCTGCCGCCCGGACCCGGTCCTCGATCCCCCACACGCGGAAGTGCTCCATGGTCCGCGCCTGGCATCCGAAGGCCTTCGGATGCTTGGTAGTCGTCGGGCGTCGCTCGGCGAGCATGCTTCGTATCCCCAGGCGGTCGAGCTGGAGCGCGAGGCTCATGCCCGCAGGTCCGCCGCCGACGATCAGGACTGGAACATCGATCGTGGAAGTCATTTCTTTTCTTTCCTTTGCTTCGGTCTCTCAGGACTGCAGTGCCGTGTTCGATGCCGCCCGTGGGCGGTGGTGTTCCAGGCGATGCCCTTGCAGCCCCGGATGCCCAACGCATCCGGGGCCGCAAGCAGGGCTCATGGCGTCGCGGTGAGGCCGGTCCGCTCGATCGAATCGGCCAATTCGTCGAAGCTCGCGAAGCTGTCGGCGTTCTCCCTGGTGACGACCTTGGCAGCGACCAAGATCGACTTGGGCAATGGGAGATTCTGGTCCGTCCGGACGTTGTAGAGGCCCGCCAGCGCCATCGCGCCGATACGGACCGCGTCGACCGATGTCGTCATGAGCAGCTTGCCGGCCTTGACACCACCGATTCCGTCGCTACCACCGTTCGACCCAGCCGCGATCAGCTCTCGGCCGCTCGCTCGCGCCGCGGTCACGGCTCCGAGTGCGCTCGGATCGTTGTAGGCGATGATGGCGTCGAGGTCGGGATCCTTGCTGAGCATCGGACCGGACACCGCCGCTGCTCCGTTCGAGTCGTCGGTGGCGTTGGACCGCTCTCCCGCGAACTCCAGCCCAAACTTCGCGGCCCAGTACTTCGACCGCTCCATCTGGTACAGAGGCCCCGCGACCGGGAACGCGATGTTGAGGATCCCGAACTTGGCCCCCGCCTTCTCAGCGGCGATCGCCTTGGCCGTCTCGTATGCCTGGTGGTCCGCGCCCTTCATGATCTGACCGGTGAAGCCTTCGGGCAGCTCGCCGTTCTCGAGGGCGACATCGACCCCGATCAGCGGGATGCCCTTCTCCTGTGCCTGCTTGATGAGGGGAGACAGCGCCTTAGGGTCAAGCGGATTGACGAGGATCCCGTCCACCCCCTGGGCCAGCAGCTGCTGGAAGTTCGAGACCTCACGGTCGACCTTCAGCTGACTGTCGAGGACAATCGTCTTGGCCCCCAGGAACTTGGCTTCCGCCTCGAAGCCCTCGCCCAACGCGTTGGTCAGCTCGTTGCCGGACGTGTTGTTGAGATAACCGAACGTCAGCGTCTTGCCCGGCTTCTTCGCCGGCAGGCCGTAGCTGGTGGGCAGATCAGATTCCGGGCCCGAATAGGGCGGAATGCTTGCCGCGTCCGCTCCCGGCGAGGACCCGTCGCCGGTCGAGGTGTCACTGGAGCTGCACGCGGTCATCATCAACAGGCAGGCGCTCGTAATGAACGCAGCGGCCGCGAGGACGCGCCCAGGTCGGTTTCTTGTGTGGATGGACATGTACATAATTCCTTCGATCTAGGTGAGCTGGTCGGATGTCGCGGCGGCCGATGGCGGCCCGCCTGTGATAACCGCGTCCGGGCCGTCTCCTCCCGACGCGCTACCGCGTGAGAGGCGGGCCGACCATCCGGTCTGGCGCAGGCGGTCAAGGCCGACCGCGGAGACGAGGATGGCGCCGGTGATGACCTGCTGCCAGTAGCCTGAGACCCCGGCGATGCCGAGGCCGTTCTGGAGGACGCCCACGAAGAGCACACCGACAACCGTCCCACCGATACCCCCGACGCCGCCGGTGAACGTAGTGCCACCAAGGAGCACCGCTGCGACCGCCGCGAGCGCGATATCGGTGCCGACGAGCGGGCTCGCAGCCCCCAGTCGGCCGGTCTGCACCACGGAAGCGAGCCCGGCGCACGCTCCGGCGATCGCGTACACGGACACCGTCGTCCAGGCCACGTTGATGCCCGTGAGACGTGCAGCTTCGACATTTCCGCCGATCGCACAGAGATCCCGACCGAAGTACGTCCTCTTGTGGACATACGCGAACAGCGCGAAGCAGGCGCCCATGATCCAGACCGGGACGGGAAGCCCCAGGATGTTCGAGAATCCGACACTGTCGACGAACGACGACGTGACGTAGGTCGTCTTGCTCTCGGACCAGATGTTCACCACACCGGTGAGCACGGATGCCACCCCGAGCGTTACGACAAAGAACGAGAGTCGCCACTTCCCGATCGGTATGCCGTTGAGCACTCCGCCCACGACAAAGCCGAAGACCACGGTCAGACAGGCAGCCACCGCTCCGGGGACACCAGCTTCGATGACCTTCGCCAGGAAGATCCCGGAGAGTGCCAGCGTGGCTCCGATCGAGAGATCAAGGCCCGCCGTGAGGATGATGAACGTCATCCCGCATGCGCAGATCGAGACGACGGAGACGCTCGCGAGCAGGTTTTTGATGTTCTGGTCCGTTAGGAACTGGTCCTGCGTGATGCTGAGCACGAGAAACATGATCACGAGCAGAGCAAGCACCGCGCCGTAGCGACCGAAGCCATCGCTGGTCGGTCGCGGGAGTCGGCTGGCCCACGACGGGCGTTCGGGCGGCGGCTTGGAGATCGTGGAACTGTTGTTGATGCTCTTTGTTGACGTGCTGTCGATGGTGTTCACTCGTGACCTCCGGCGTAGTGGGCAATGGTGGATTCGGTGGCTTCCGCCCGTGACAGCACCGCACGGATCCGTCCACGGAACATCACGGCGATGCGGTCGCAGATGCTCAGCAGCTCGGGATTCTCCGACGAGCTAACGAGAATTCCCAGGCCGTCGTCGGCAGCGGCGATGAGCAGCCGGTGGATCTCGGTCTTGGCCCCTATGTCGACTCCGCGGGTTGGTTCGTCGAGGAGCAGGACCTGCGGCCTGATCGCAAGCCATTTGCCCATCACGACCTTCTGCTGGTTACCACCAGACAAAGTCTGGACAGTGGTGTTAGGTGACACGGCCTTGATCTGCATCGACACCATGGAGTCGGCCACTACGGGGCCTTCCTCCTTGGCGCGGTGCCTTCTCGCGCGGCGGGACCATGCAGTCGACGCCATGACGAGGTTCTCGCGGACACTCATGCCGAGGACCAGCCCCTGCTCCTTGCGGTTGGCCGGGACAAAACCCACGCCGGCCCCGATCGCGTCACGGGGCCCTTTCGGATGGAATGGCGCGCCGCCGAGCTCGACGACCCCGGTCGCCGGTCGATGGAGTCCGAACACCGTCTCGAGCAGCTCACTGCGGCCGGCACCCACAAGTCCGGCGAGTCCGACGATCTCACCGGGAGCGACGTCAAGTGAGATCTCCTCGATCACCCCAGGGACTGTGACCTCACGGATGCGGAGGACGGGGTCTGCCGTCGGGCGCACACGATGGTTCTCTGCGAGCGTCTGGTGGCTGGCGCCGACCATCGCTTCGATCAAAGACGTTTCGTCGTAGTCGGCGATCGGCCCCTCGCTGACAAGGAGGCCGTCGCGCAGCACCGCGATCCGATCCGCGACGCGAAAGACCTCCTCGAGCCGATGAGACACGAAAATGGTCGACACCCCAACGTCTGCGAGGCCTCTGACACGGTCGAGCAACGCATCGACCTCATCGTCGGTCAGAGAGCTGGTGGGCTCGTCGAGGATGAGCACCCGAGCTTCGATCGACAGTGCACGCACGATCTCGACCAGCTGCTGCTGGTCCGGTCGCAACTGTCGCACCGGCGATGCCGGGTCGATGTCCATGCCGAATCGCGCAAGCAGCTCATGGGCGTCCCGCATGGTGCGCTTCCAGTCGATGCCGAATCGTGTGCGGGCCATCCGGTGGCCGAGGTAGATGTTCTCCGCGACGGTCAGCTCGGGTGCCAGCGTGGTTTCCTGGGTCACGGTCACGATGCCGTGGCGGATTGCCTCCTGCGGCCTGGAGAACGTGACGGGCTCGCCGTCGATGTCGATGCGTCCGGCGTCCGGTCGGACCTGTCCCGCCAACACCCGGAGCAAGGTTGACTTGCCGCACCCGTTCTCCCCGCACAGGCCGAGCACCGTTCCGGCGGTCGGGACCGTCAGATCAGCGCCACGAAGAGCCTGGACACCGCCATAGCTCTTACGAATCCCGGTGAGCCGCAGAGCGGGTACCCGATGAACCGTCGATGTGTCCTTCGTCACCATGCGCGAAACTGTATACTCTTTGTCTCGTGGCCGTCAACGACATGTATCCACTTGTGCGAATTGATTGATGCAAGCGAAATCGATGACCTTCAGGCATTAGAAAAACGGGCCCGCCGCTTCATGGACCGTTAACAAGCGTCTAGCCGTAGTTCATCGAAAAGGCGGGAGGAGTCCCGCCCACACCGCACCGCGTTCGCAAACCGAACGGCACCAACGGCGGATCATCAGGCCTCGGTTCACCCACCGCTGGCGGCCACCCCGCTTCAGCTACCTGCACCTGCCCCGATCCACGGTCGAAGCTTGATCAGGCCACCGGACTTCCCGTTCGCCGCCCACCACTACGAACACCACGGGCGCACGGGTCCACGTGGACCTTGAGAAACTCGGCCGCATTCCCGACGGAGGCTGGCACCGCAAAGTCGGGCGATCGGCAACCGTCGCAACAAGAAGCAGGGCGTGGGTTACGCGCCTCCCCGCCGCCAGGCGTGGCGGACTCGGAGGAACACCATGACGAACACAACGAGACCGCCGCCGCGTTCTGGGAACGGGGCCCGAGCATTCTTCGCGGCCCACCATATCGAGGTGCGGGCAGTGTTGACCGACAACGGATCCTGCTATCGCTCATCCTGTTTCTCAGCGGCGCACAGTCCGAACCTCAACCACGGCTACGCCCGCCCCTATCGCCGAACAGGAAGGTCGAGCGCTTCACTCGCACCTTGGCCGCCGACTGGGCCTGGCTCCATCACCACCCGACCCCACACCGGGATCGGCGGCAAAGTCACCTATCGACCTCACCGGCCACAACATCCCCAGAAACTAAAGCGCCCCGCGGGACTTCGTGGAGGGGGCATCGATGCCCGGATCGCCGATCAGCTTGACCGCCGTGCGAATCGGCGTCGGCTCCCGAGATGGATCCAATATTCCCACAAGTTGAATGGCAGTGCGGGCCAGGTGCTTGGCGAGCAGCGACGATGCCACCAGCGAATTGCCTTCCTCACACGCCTCGTAGATCGTCTGGTGCTCAGCCTCGCCGAGCATGTAGGCCATCGGCATGTCCTTCATGCAAAGATTGATGTAGCGCTGCGTCGAGTCCGACAACGAGGCACACAACTGGCCGATCATCTCGCCAGCTCCCCGTGTCAGCGCGCGGTGGAAGGCTTTGTGGGGGGTGACCCACGCTTCGTAGTCGTGCGCTTCCACTGCCACCCGCATCTGTCTGAGGAGGTCCCGCATCTCTGGCAGGTCGTCAGCCATGTGCGGCACGGATATGCCGACCGCGAGCCCTTCCAGCGCGATGCGCGCGGCGAATTGCTGCTCGACATCGCTGGCCGACAGCGGCGCGACCCGCGCGCGCTTGTTGGGCTGGGATTCGAGCCACCCCTCGGCCTGGAGCATGCGGATCGCCTCGCGCACCGGCGTGCGACTGACGCTGATGCTTTGAAACAGCGTGCTCTGTGAGATAGCCGTGCCCGGTTCGAGGGTGCCGTCGAGGATCGCGCCCTTCAGCGTCTCGTACACCCACTCGGTGTTCGTGCGCCCCGCACGGCTCGCTCCGTTTTCCTCCGACTCGCACAGATCGGCGTCTAGGCCAGGGATGTCGCCACCGCGATCAAATCGTCGCCGGTCAGACAACTCACTCACCGAGGTCACCGTCCTCGAGGGCCTCTAGGATCCACATGCCCTCAGGGTATAGGTTTCAGAAGTGAGTTCACACCTTCGTCCCGCGAAGGTCGTACAGTCACGTGGCTCTCGTCGAATCCATTGTGGAGTCGACGAGAGCCACACCGTTGTCAGAGTGCGACGTTCACCGTCTTCGTCTGGGTGTACTCGTCGATCGCACCTTCGCCCAGCTCGCGGCCCCAGCCGGACTGCTTATACCCGCCGAAGGGCAGAGCGGCATCGAACGCGTTGTGCGAGTTGATCCACACGCTGCCTGCCTTGATCTGGCGAGCTGTCCGGTGCGCCTTCGAGATGTCCTGGGTCCAGACGCTGGCCGCCAGCCCGAACGGGGTGTCATTTGCCTGCGTGATGACACCCCGTTCGGCGTTGAACGGGGTGGCGACCACGACGGGGCCGAAGATCTCCTCGCGATAGACACTGAAATCGTCCTTCACGTCGACCAGAACGGTCGGCTCGACGTAGAAACCGTCCGTGCCGTGGCGACCGCCCCCGGACAGCGCACGAGCGCCGTCCCGTAGGCCCGCATCTATGTAGCCCGTCACTCGGGTGAGCTGCTCCTCGGAGATGAGGGGTCCGACTTCAGCCTCGGGGTCGAAGCCATGGCCGATCCTGCTGGCTTTCGCGACCTCGGCCACGCCTTGGGTGAACTCGTCGAAGATCGAGTCCTCGACAAGGAGACGAGAGCCAGATGTGCAGGCCTGGCCGTGGTTGAACAAGAATCCGCTGGCAGTTCCTGGAATCGCGGTCGAGAGGTCGGCGTCTGCGAACACGATCTGGGGACTCTTGCCGCCGAGCTCAAGCGAGACCTTCTTGAGGTTTCCCTTCGCAGCGTCGACGACGAGCTTGCCTACCTGGGTCGACCCGGTGAACGCAATCTTGTCGACGTCCATGTGCGAGGCAAGGGCGGCCCCGGCGTCGCCGTACCCGGTGACGACATTGAACGCCCCGTCGGGCAGCCCGGCCTCGGCCATGATCTCGGCCAGCAGGAGGGCAGAAAGTGGAGTCTGTTCGGCCGGCTTAAGCACGACGACATTTCCGCACGCGAGTGCAGCGGGGATCTTGAACGCCGCCATCAGGAGAGGGAAGTTCCAGGGCACGATAGCCCCACACACGCCCACGGACTCACGGAGCGTGTAGGCATGCCACGTCGTGCCCGGAGCCCAGGGGACGGAGACCGGGATTGTGCGACCCTCGATCTTGGTGGCCCAACCCGCGTAGTACGCGAAGAGCTCCGCAGTACACGTGACGTCGACGGCTTGCGCCACGCCGACGGACTTGCCATTGTCCAGAGCCTCGAGCTGCGCTAGCTCCTCGGCACGCTCGTAGATCTTCTCACTGATCTGGAACAACAGTCGCTGGCGCTGCGCTGGAGTCCAGAGGCTCCACTCTCCCTCGTACGCGGTGCGTGCGGCCTTGACTGCTCGGTCAATGTCCTCGGCCTCGCCCCACGCCGCGGTCGTGAGGACCTGTCCGGTCGCGGGATCGATGGTCTCGAAGGAGCGGCCGCTTGCCGCGTCAATCCACTGGCCACCGATGAAGAGCTTCTTGGGTCGGCTCAGGAACTCCCGAACCTTCGGAACGACCGAGTCGTGCAGGTCTGTCAATTGTGCGGTCACAAAATACCTCCGGAGGTTGACGCCACGTGTCTAGGTTGCTTGCGTCACACAGCATTCACGCTCTGCGCGTTGAGAGGTGTTCAGTCTCTGGACAGTCCGACTACGATGTCCAGGCGTCAGAGGTCGCGATCCGTAGAGTCCGCATGCGGGCGTACAAGGTTGTGCGTGACATACCTAGGGCTCTTGCGGCCTTGACCTTATTGCCGCCGGCATGCCTGAGCGCCGCCACGATGACGTCACGTGCGGCCTGGTCGAGCGCCGTCATCGGGGTCGCTGGATCCACCGAACGGTACTGCTCGGGCAGATCGTCCATCACGAGACCGCCTACTGTGCGCCGATTCGCCATGTACTCGATCACGGCGTTGAGCTCTCGCAGATTGCCCCGCCACGATTGTGCGGACAACGCCTGAACTACTCGCGGAGTGAAATGGACGGATATATCCGCCCCAATGGACCTGAGCATCGCATTGGCGATCTCGGGGATATCTTTACGCCGCACGGAGAGCGGGAGAAGCTCCTCACGCTGCGTGGCCATGCCTGCGAGCAAGGCGGCCCGGCCGGTCAAGCCGCGGATCGGACCGGACGTGAAGATCAGCTGCGGCCTGTCCCGGGCACCGGCGGCTTCGATCACCAGGTCGAGCAGCTCGTCGGGCAACAGATCGATGCCATCGATGCACACCGACCCCGTCGAGTCCCGCACCGCATTCTGGAAGTCCTGCGCCCAGGACTCACGACCATTAACGAGTGCGAGGGCGGGGCTCAGGAGCTTCGCCGGCGGACGTGCCGCGAGCTGGCGCGCTCTCGTGGTGCGGCCCGTGCCTGGCTCGCCGGCCACGATCGTCCGCGCCGCAGCCGACGCAAGGTTTGATCGGGATCGTCCGACGGACCGAGTGCGACCGGAGATGCACGGATCCACACGGAGTACGGCCCCTCCCCCATCGATCTTGGTGATGTGAATCTTGACTGGCTGCCCGGACGCAAGAGACAGCTCGACCTTGGTGTCCTGCCGCGTTGTCGGCCCGCCCATGAGGACTCGGAGCAGCGCAATGTCAGCGGCGCTCAACAGGTCTGATGCACTCTGGTTCGAAAGCACGATGTTCTCGCCGATCGCGACGATGGCGCGCCTCCTCAGACCAGCGGCGACCTGGAAGGCCGCCAACAAGCTCTTTTCCGAGGCACGGCTCCCGTCGAGCAGTCGCTGCTCGATGTCGTGGACGGCGCGAGCGATGAGCGGCGGAAGCAGCGGGCTGGCCTTGTTGATCTTCGCGGAGATGTCCAGCACTCCCTCGATACGCTTCGTCAACGGGTGGCGGATCGGATGTCCGTAGCAGCTGAAACAACGAAGCGACTGGGCGAAATGCTCCGCTCCATTGATCGCGATTGAACGACGAGTCTCCATGACTGTCCCGAGCGCGTTGGTGCCTATCGTGTCCTCGAGGAGACTTGCGCCGATTCGGAGGTTGAGTGTGTCGAAGCGTTCCCCGACGCGTCTGTCGTCGAACCACCGTCGCACGACCCGGCAGTCTCGATCGACGAGCACGGTCGCGTAGCTGCTTCCTCGCAGGCTCGACTCGAGCTCATCGAGCACCGGCGCGGCTCCGACGAGCAACGAACTCTCGGTGTCGATCTCCACGTCTGCCGGGTCCTGGAACGGCGCAGTGGGATCAAGTCCGGCAAGGTTGGCCCGGCGCCATGACTCGGCGATGTCAGGTCTCATGTCCCCGGATCCGTCATTGCTGATTTTGGCCCTCATGACCCCTCCAGTCTTCGCACGCTCGGTTTGACACCTCCGATCCTGCAGCGGGGGCACGACCTGGACGTGGAAGTGGGCGGACTTTCTCTACACCTCGGCGATATGCCCCCCGTCTCCTACAACCGTAGCCGGACGCCACGTTCACCCCCGCCAGGACCGACGCGAACGACCAGGAACGCACGCCCGCGCTTTCCCACCGCCCGCACCATGCCGCACACCCGGCGCCGGGTCGATACCGGCGACGAGGCGCTCGCCGAGCTCGAGGTCCTCGTCGGATTCGACGACGACCTTGCCGGTGAGGCCACCCGGGTCAGCAACCGCATCCGCGGCCTGCTCACCTCCATCCACCCGGCCCTCGAGCGGGTCCTTGGCCCCCGCATTACCCATCCGGCGGTCCTCGAGGTCCTCTCCCGCTGCGGCGGGCCGGCCGGAATCCGGCAAGCCGGCAAGCGCAAGCTCACCGCGCTCGCGGTCAAGCACGCACCCCGAATGGGCGCCAGGTTGGCCACCGACATCCTTGCCGCCCTCGACGAGCAGGCCGAGGTGGTGCCCGGCAGCGCGGCCGCCGAAACCGTTCTACCCAAACTTGCGGATTCACTGAAAGAAACCCTGTTACAACGCAAAGCGGTCGCCGTGGACGTGGAGAGGGCCCTCGATGACCACCCTTTTTCCCAGTCCTGACCTCGATGCCCGGCATCGGCGTCTTCGGCGGCAGCTCGGATCCTGATCGAGGTCGGCGACGGCTCCGCCTTCCCGTCCGCCGCCCACCTGGCGGCCTATGCCGGCATCGCACCGGTCACCCGAAAATCGGGATCCTCCATCCGTGGCGAGCACCCCGCCCGCTCCGGCAACAAGAAACTTGGGACGCGCCCTGTTCCTGTCCGCCTTCGCCGCCCTCCACGACCCCATCAGTCGCGCCTACGACGACAAGAAACGGGACGAGAAGAAGAAACACAACGCGGCCCTGATCTGCCTCGCCCGACGCCGCTGCGACGTCCTCTACGCCATGCTCAAGAACAAGGAACTCTACCGGAATCCAACCCCCTCAGCGGCTTGACGAAAACCATAGGGACACCCCCCGGGGGGGAGCGCCTGACTACTTCCGCAGTGCGGCGGTGTCGATCCCGAGTTCCTCCAACCGAAGGATGTAAGTGCGGACGTTGCGCATCTTCACGTCCTCGTATCCGCGGACGAGATCCGGCGCCGATGCCGCCGCCGCCGCGGTATCGTAGGACTCGGCGGTCAGTGACCTCACCTGGTCGAGGACCATAGATTCGTAGTGCGCGATCAGCTGCCGTTCAACCTTACGTACACGCGCGTATCCGAACGGGTCAAACGCTGTTCCGCGCAAAAACTTACCTTTTGCCAGCACCTTGAGTGCGATGTGGGTGCGAGGGCCCATGCCGATTTTCTTTCTGCGCCCCAACGCCTTCAGCGTCGGAGGATGAAGCTTGTAAGTCAGATTCGCCCCGCCCGGAACCTCCGCCTCGACGGCTTCGAGGAACGCCGGGTCTGTGAGCATACGGGCCACCTCGTATTCGTCCTTGTAGGACATCAGCTTGTGAAGGTTCTTCGCCACCGCTTCTGACAGATCTGTGCGGTCGGTGACGGCCCGCTCACCAGCCCACACCGACTCGACGACGTCGATGTAGCGGACGGCAGTGTGATCTCCCTGGTACGCGACGAGGTTCGCTGCGCGCCGTTCGAGCAGTTCCCGACTCGCTCCTGTCACGGTCGAGACGCTGAGCAGGTGGACGGGGACGGCGGTGTCGCTGCGGTGGGCGACCTTGGCAGCGGTGGTAACCGCCTCGAACGCCGCCGGATCGGCGACCGCGACACGTCCCCACTGGAACGCCGTCTGATTGGCTTTGACCGCGACACCGTTAATTGAAATGGCCTCTTCGATGGCGCTGGCCGGAATCGGAAGCCCACCGGCCTGATAGGCGGCACCGACGAGCAGGAAGTTCGCTGCGGCGGTGTTCGCGAAGATCGCCTCCGCCGCAGCGAGCGCGTCGAACGCGGTGAGTGTACGGGCCCGTGCGTCGAGTCGCTCGAGCAACCCTTCATCCGCGGGATAGGCCACCGTGCTGTCGTAGACCATGTCACCCGTAGCTGTTTTGCTGGTGGAGGCAACAGTGACAGTACGCTCGGGGTTACCGATTCCGGCGTTCTTCGCGTCGGCGGCGGTCAGCAGATCGAATGCCAACACGCAGTCGGCAGTGGCCGGGCTGATCCGATTGGAGGATTCTGCTGCGTCGATGCTCACCCGCAGATGTGAGGTGACTGGGCCGGCCTTCTGGCTAAGCCCGGTCTGATCGAGCCCCTCGACATGCAGTCCGGCACGCAGGGCGGCCATGCCGAGGACCTGATTGACGGTGACGATGCCGGTACCGCCGATGCCGGCGAGGAATACGTTGTGGGTGGCGGTGATCGCCGGGAGGTTCGGCTCCGCCACCAGTGGTGGAGCCGGCACGTCCTTGCGTGGGGCAGTTGTGTTCTCGGGCAGCTCGACTGTCACGAACGACGGGCATTCGCCATCCAGGCAGGAGTAGTCGGTGTTGCAACTGGTTTGGTCGATGCGCGTCTTGCGGCCGAACTCGGTATCGACCGGTTGGACGGACAGACAGTTGGACTTGACGCCGCAATCACCGCAGCCCTCGCAAACCGCCTCGTTGATGACCACCCGGGTGCGGCGCGCAGGCAGGTCACCGCGCTTGCGCTTACGTCGGGCATCGGCCGCGCATTGCTGGTCGTAGATCAGCACCGTGACGCCCTTGGTGTCACGCAGTATCCGCTGAGCCTCGTCCAGGCGGTCCCGGTCCCACAGCACCACCCCCGCGGCAAACGAGGCGCCCTTGTGTCGATGCGGTTCCTCGGCGCAGACGATGATCTTGGTGACACCCTCGGACGCGAGTTTGTGGGTCAAGTCCGGCACGGTGAGTGCTGCCTCGGCGTCCTGGGCGCCAGTCATCGCTACGGCGGAGTTGTACAGGATCTTGTAGGTGATATTGACCCCAGCTGCCACGCAGGCCTGCACGGCGAGCTGTCCAGAGTGGAAGTAAGTGCCGTCACCAACGTTCTGGAAGATGTGCTGGACGTCTGTGAACGGTGCCTGGCCGATCCACTGGGCGCCTTCGCCTCCCATCTGGGTCAGTCCGGTGACTTGAGAGTCTGTGCGCGAGGACATCGTCACCAAAGTGTGGCAGCCGATGCCCCCGCCCGCGAGGGATCCTTCGGGGACCACGGTGGAGCGGTTATGTGGGCACCCGGAGCAGAAATAGGCGGTGCGTTTAGCCGGTAGCACGGTCAGCTGCAACGGCGGCGGGGGTGGAGTAGTGACGGCCACTCGGTCCTTGAGGATTCTCCGCAGCGGTGCAGTCAGGCGGGCCGCGGTCAGTTCTCCGTCCGGCGGGATCAGACGGCTTCCACCGTCACCGCGTTTGCCGAGCACGCGGGGTGCGGCGGCCTGACCGTAGAGGATGTCCTTGACCTGGGACTCCACGAACGCCGTCTTGTCTTCGACCACAAGGACCGCCTCCACCCCGGCCGCGAGCCGACGAACCTTGTCGGCGCCGAGTGGATAGGGCATTCCGACGCGGAGTATGCGGATGCCGGAGTTGTGCAGGTCGGCCTCGGTGAGGCCGAGCTCGAGCAATACCTGGCGGACGGAGTCGTACGCGGTGCCGACGGCGACTATGCCAAGCCAAGCGTCCGCCTGGTCGACCTCAATCCGGTCGATATTGTTGGCGGCGTTAAAAGCTTCGACCATCGCCCACCGGGGTCCGTACAGATCGGCCTCAGCCAGCACACTGTCCGGTGGGGCCGCGAGCACCCGCTGCCGGTAGGTCCAAGGTCGGCCCTCCCATTCGATTGTGGGGACGACAATATCGAGGTCGGCGAAGTCGCGGTCAAGGGTCCAGATGCCGTCTGCAACGTCTGCGACCAGTTTCATCGCGGGCCAACATCCTGATACTCGGGACAGGGCGACGCCGTAGAGCCCGAATTGAATGATCTCTTCTGCGTTGCGGGGGAAGAAGATCGGCATTGACAGTGCTGCCAGCGACCGCTCGCTCGCGGCAGGGACGGATGACGACTTGGCGGCAGGGTCATCGCCGACCAAGGCCAGCGCACCGCCCGCAGGATGGGCGCCGTACATGGCCGCATGGCGAAATGCGTCGCTGGCCCGGTCGAGGCCTGGTCCTTTGCCGTACCAGAGGCCGACAATTCCATCGTGGGTGCGGTCGCCCTTGGGAAGTTCGAGTTGGCTGCCCCACACCGCAGTTGCCGCGAGTTCCTCGTTCATGCCTGGCACGAGCCGCACGTCATGCTCAGAGGCCAATTCGGGAATGCTTGCCAACAGCTTGTCGAGCCCGGCGAGCGGACTGCCCTGATAGCCAGAGACGAAGGTGGCGATCTGCTTGTCGGCTCGCCGATCCTGCTCGTGCTGTTCGACCAGCAGTCGCGCGATGGCCTGAACACCAGTCATCAGCACTGGCCCGGAGGAGACCCGGTAACGGCTGGAAAGGTCGAATTGGGTTGACGCCGGAGCGGCATCGGTCAACTGAGTCATAATTAGGTGCACCGTCCATGATTCCGCACACAGTCCGTGCGCGACGACGTGATCGTGATGTAACACTAAGGCTGACTGTGGTTTACGCTCCGGTCAACCCAAGTCGACGCAACTGATCCATCGGGTCATCTGAGGATCCCTGTCACACAGTGAGGTGAGAAGAATGCTCAGCATCGACAGGCTCGACGTTCAAATCCTGCGTCTGCTCGCCCTCGACGCTCGCACTGGTGTCGTCGAGCTGTCCTCAGCCCTGGGCGTGTCTCGAAACACCGTGCAGTCCCGTGTGCGGCGGCTCGAGGACGCGGGTTTGCTGACCGGCTATCGGCTGGAACTCGATCTAGCTCAGGCTGGCATCGGGGTGCAAGCGTTCATCGCGCTTGAGATCGAGCAGGGCCGGCTGACCGCAGTGGTTGATAATCTGGCAGCTATCGCCCAGGTCCTCGAGGTTTACGCCACGACCGGACGAGAGGATCTTCTCGTCCGGGTCGCCACACCAACACAGGCCAACCTGCAGGAGCTGATCGAGCGCGTCGTCGCCATTGCTGGGGTTGTTCATTCGAGTACCAGACTCGCGCTGACCACTCCCCTGCCTCATCGGTCGATCCCCCTACTGGAGGAGATCACGCGAGGAGCAGGATGGGGACGCTCGAATCCGTCGTCGACGAGTTGACGGAGCGCACTGGGCATCCGCTCTGTCCGTCAGGGTTTCGGCATGCCTCGTCAGTCAGCCGGGTCCGGGATGGGCGTACACGGACGCGAACTGACTGGTGATCGTCCTCCCGCAGCCGAGTTCTTCCACTGTCTGCCAAAGCTTCTCTGCGAATCTGCGCGGCGCCATGCCGAACTTCTGGAACGTCTCTTCGGCGGGCGCCCCGCCGTACGGGGCCCAGATGAGCGCGAATCGGAGAATCTCTCCGGCCTCGCCGGTGAACTCGATCGGCTCCTTTCTAGCCAGTCTATCCGCCACTTTTCGCCGCCGAACGTTCCGGTACCGTCGCAGTTGAAGGTCGAGCGCCACCTGATGGCCCGTATGGGAGACGCAGGCGTTGGAAGAATCTTGTTCAGTGTTCATAGTTGTTCCTGCTTGTTGACTGTTCCGTTTGTTGATACTTGGTGCGGCGACGCGGAGAGCGGCCGTCGAGGGGTTACGCAGTCCACTGCGGTGATGGTCATCTGATCATCTGAAACAATTCGGGCTCGTCGAACTTTCATCGAAAGACGTTGTACTGCGCCCTCGCTGGTCTGGGTGTTGGAGTTGAGGGAGCCGCATCCGCCAATGTGAAGGAAGACCGCAAAATTTGATGTCGGACGAGGCACGGGCGACGTGCGCGAACGGCTCGTCCGCCGCGGATAAGCTTTTCAGCGTTGTCCGGGATCTCGTAGGTAGTGGTCACGATGTTTCTCAGATCTCCGACGGGGCGGTCCATGCGCGCACGCAGTGCATCGGCATAGGAGTTTCAGGAGGCATCGGGTCACCTGGAAGGGTCCCGTGCCGCTGTTCTCGCTCAGGCGAGTCGGTAACGGCGGAGTCGGTGGTAGAGGGTGCCTCGGGAAATCCCGAGGCGGGCCGCAACCTCGGTCTTGTTACCCCCGCACTCCGCCAGCGTTTCGGTAATCACTTTTAGCTCAGCCTGCTCCAATGGCCCAAGGCTAACTGCGGGCGCCGCCGTAGACGGAGCCAGCCCGCGCGACTTTCCTCGTCGGATGACGAGGACGACGCCGTCGTCGAGGCGTCCTGGCACGACGGGATAGAGACGAGCATGCAAGCCGTCGCCGACAGCGACTTCCGTTGCGGATGGGCCTGCCTCAGCAACGACCGACCATAGTTCAGCTCGGTCCAACCCGAACTCGGCCGCCGAGTCCTCAATGATCATGGTCTGGCGATCGATGGTTACGACGGGCCCGGTCGCTGTCGCCCGGAATGACAGGTGAGCATCGAGCATGCGCTTCTCTCGTGCAGTAGATGCGGCGCTCAGCGCCGAAGCGACCCCGTCGACCAGCGAACGGACGACCACCAGGAGCAGATGATTGGCGTCCTCGGCTCGGCAGGCGACATTGACTGTGCCGGCGACACGGCGTGTGACTGGGTGCACCACTGGCGCAGCAACGCAGGCCCACGAGTGCCACGGTTGTTTGTAGTGTTCCGCGCCGACGACCAGCGAGAGCCGGTTGGTTTTCGTTGTTATCCCGATCCCATTGGTCCCGGCTAACGACTCCCCCACCCGCGAGCCGGGACCGAAGTCCACTCGGTCCAGCTCTCGACCCACTGTTCGGTCGGAATCCCAACGCCAGGTAACCGTTCCGTCAGCATCTGCGAGCGCTAAGGACGTGGAGTTTCCGACCAGTAGGTCTGCCATGCCCAGCAGAACGGGGGCGCCGACACGAACGAAGGGAGACTCGTAGTCGATCTCCGTATGGACGAGTTCGAGCCGCTCCGGGTCGACACCGTTGCTCTTCGAACGCCGCCACGAATCGAGAATCTCCGCGCGAGCAGTTGCGACCGCTCCTGACTGAAAACGCTCCCACGCGTCCCGAGTCGCCCGTGATGTCATCGCGCGCCTCCTACTCATTACTGACAAGTTCCGAACCGGATGCCGTTCACCCTCAGTATGTCGATGAACGCCGCCGCCAGATTTCTCATCGTTCAAAGTTTGCACACCATCCTCGACGTCGGCTCACTCTGGCGCAAGATCTGTCCAGCGGGTAACGACAAGACCACCTCCATGCGAAAGAGGGGATAAATGTGACTGGGACACCCGTTGGGTCTGCGGTCTACGGTGCATTGAGCGATCTCGACTGCGCCGAACTGTCCATCACGCGGCGCCTTGCGGCAGAGGACCGATACATTTCCACAGACGAGGTTCCCTGGGTTGACGGCATTGAGATCAACCTACTTCGGGCTGACAACCGTAACGGCCAGTTTGTCCTGGGACCGAGATCCGCTGGGGACTCTGTTCTGAGTAAGCACCGAAACCGTGGGCCAGTCACGGCCGTCACCCAAACGTGGACGCTGGAGGTACCTCGAGTACGACTGGGTGGCCGCTCCAGGTGACTTCGTGCGGGAAACCCTGCCACAATCCATACGCTTCAAATCTTCGAGGACACCGAGGTGGAGTTCACCGTGGACGGGAACGATCGAGTTCCTCAACGATGACGACTCGCTCAATAGGACCGTGGACCTCTAGAGCTTCGTGCATCTTTACCAGGCGTACTGCACCGATGTCGGTCTTGGCTCAATACGCATCTTTAGCTGACGCACAAGTACGAGCGGACCAGATCCACCGCGCAAACCCGCAGCTCCGGTTTCATCAAGTAACAGGAAAGGACCACAATCATGGATTTCAAGGTCGAATGGGATGGCGATGTCACACGGGTCCGCCCCGAGAAGGAAGTTCGCGCGAAGCAGGACGTCAACGCGCTCTTCGGGGTTAACGGTGTCAGCACACCGTCGAAGCATCTGTCCCTGCTGGTAACGGCACTGCGCCCCGGCGAGAAGTCGAACGCGCACTACCATCTCGAGCACGAGTCAGCCCTTTACGGAATTAAAGGGAGCGTGCACTTCTTCTGGGGCGCAGAGCTCGAGCACGACCTGATTCTGGGCGAGGGCGACTTCCTGTACATCCCGCCGTTCTGCCCGCACGTGTCCTACAACCGCAGCCATACGATCGATGCGGCATTCGTCACGGCGCGGACCGACGCATACGAACAGGAACGGGTAGTCGTCTTGCCCGAGCTCGACGACGATCGCTGCAAGAGTCGCGTGTCGTACAGCGACTGATAGCCCCTGGAAGAACCGACGACGGTGATTTCGCAGTCGAAGCAAGCCCCTCAGATCGGGCACTTCATGCCCTCTTCGAAAAGGAACGTAAGTGATGATTGATGTGCCCGTACTCATAGTGGGCGGTGGACCGGTGGGGATGAGCATGGCATTGCTCCTTGATCGCTTCGGGATCAACAGCCTCCTCACCGAGCGCCGCGCAGCCACTACGACCCATCCCAAGGCCCGTGGGTGTCATGCCCGGACGATGGAGCAGTTCCGCCTTTGGGGCATCGAAGAACGAATTCGACGGGCAGGCCTGCCGCAAGAGTCCGACGTCGCCTGTTGGTGTGAAAGCCTGAACGGACCATTGGTGGCGTACACGCAACCCGCACCCAGCCTGAACACACCGGCTCCTAGATCAATCGTGCCCCAGGATGCGGTGGAGGAGGCGCTCGATCACGAACTGTCCCTTCGCCCCGGTGCGCAGGTCTTTCGATCGACCGAGCTGGTATCCATCGATCAAGATTCCGACGGCGTCCGGGCGCTGTTACGCAGCGTCGCCAATGGCGACGAGTACGAGGTTCGAGCTCAATATCTCATCGGCTGCGATGGTGCATCCAGCACGGTGCGCTCCGCGCTCGGAGTGGAAATGGATGGCCGAGAGCAAATGGCGCTCATGGCCAACCACTACTACCGCGCCGATGTCAGTCATCTCCCCCATGTGCGTAGTGCCATCGGATTCCTGGTCCGCCCAAGCGACCCGTCGAAGGAAGAAACCAACGTGCTCGCCACAGGGCCAGACGGTGATCGCTGGCTCGCGGTCCAGAAGCTCCGAGATGGGGAGGAGCCGATCTCCGAGGCTCGCTTGATCGAAATGGTTCGCGAACAGTGGGGGATTCCCGACCTCGATGTCAAGCGAATCAACGTGATGAATTGGAAGTTGAGCGCCCAAGTGGCGAAACAGTTCCGCAAGGGTCGAGTCTTCCTCGCCGGAGACGCCGCCCACCAGTTCCCCACCGCCGGCGGGAACGGTCTGAACTCCGGAGTCCAAGACGTGCACAACCTTGCATGGAAGTTGGCGGCCGTGTTGTCGGGCCATGCCGACGACACGCTACTCGACACCTACGAGTCCGAGCGCCGACCAGTTGCGCAGTCAAACACGGCGTTCGCGGTCCGCAATCAGGAGCGTATGGACAAGATGGACCAAGCCTTCCGGCACCGAAACGAAGACCCAGGTGCCTGGCGCGAGCTACTGGTCGATATGGACAAACAACTCCACAGTGAAGGTCAATCAATGGGCTTCATTTACACCAACGGGGCGATCGTCGACGACGGCACGCCGGTACCCGAACACGACTCACAGCGCTACTGGCCCACGGACCGCCCAGGCGCTCGGTTTCCCCACTTCTGGATGGATGTCGCCAAGACCGAATCGAGCATCGACTGGTTCGACACGACTTTCGTACTGGTGTGCGGGCCCGACGCCGAAGCGTGGCAACAGGCAGGCGAAAGCCTCATTGCCACAACATCAGTTCCTCTTGAGGTCAAGAGGTTGCCGCACCTTTTGGGTCCGTTGGAAATCGGAACTGATGGCGCCGTTCTCGTGCGGCCCGACGGTCACGTGGCCTGGCGAGCCAAGCACGCAGGCGCCGAGATTGAACTAGCCCGTGCACTCGGCCGCGTGCTTGCCGGCGGCACTCTAACACCGAAGGATCCAGTGGCTGTCACGGCCTAACAGGATCAAGACTACCGGGCATAGCCCGAACTCCGCTCCACTGCAATTGACTTCAAGAGGAACAACTATGCCTACCCTGCCGACATACGCAAACCCCAAAGGCCTCGGCGATCCGTTGAGCTCGTATACACACGTCGCACACGCAGGTGACCTCGTATTCGTCGCCGGCCAGTGCGGTCTCACCGAGGACAATGCTGTGGCTGGACCGGACGTGACGAGCCAAACCTATCGCGCTTTCGAGAACGTGCAGAAAGCCCTTGCTTCCCGAGGCGGCTCCCTCCGGGAGGTGGTGCGATTCGTCACCTATCTCGTGTCGCGCGACAGCGTCCCTGAGTTCTATGCGGCGCGAGAGGCCTTCTTCGCCGCCCACTACCCGAAGGGCGAATACCCGCCGAACACCTTGCTCATCGTTCAGGGGTTGGTGCGCCCCGACCTATTGGTGGAAATTGACGCCACGGCACATCTCAGGGTGAAGGACCGTCCGTGATGTTGATTCAGGATAGGATCGACCGCTCGAAAATGAGCGGTTTCCAGATTGCGGTTGTCGCAATCTGTTTAGTCATCAACGTCATTGACGGTTTCGATGTGTTAGTGATGTCCTTTGCGGCATCAGGGGTCGCCGACGAATGGGCACTGTCCGAGTCAGAGGTGGGTCTGCTGCTGAGCAGTGGTCTCGTGGGTATGGCGCTCGGTTCGGCGTTCCTGGCCCCACT
The DNA here is from genome assembly GCF_056402775.1 of Rhodococcus sp. P3_B8. NCBI lineage: Bacteria > Bacillati > Actinomycetota > Actinomycetes > Mycobacteriales > Nocardiaceae > Rhodococcus > Rhodococcus sp. P3_B8. The sequence goes on along the minus strand of NZ_JBFUGT010000003.1, from coordinate 93,239 downwards.
GGCGGACCGGGTCGGCAGGCGTCGACTAACACTCGTATGCCTTGCCCTGTGCACCTTCGGTATGGTCCTCTCGTCCCTCAGCACCGGACCCGTCGACTTGGGCTTTTCACGTTTGCTTACTGGCCTCGGTATTGGCGGAACGGTGGCCAGTCTGCCGGTGATCATCACCGAGTTCACGCCGAAGCGGTTGCGGGGAACCATGATCGCCCTGTATGCGACGGGTTTGCCGGTGGGTGGAATTCTGGGTGGCGCTGCCGCTCAACTTCTCGTCTCGGAATATGGTTGGCGGGCACCCTTCATCGTGGGCGGCGTGCTCACTTTCGTCCTGGTAGTGACTGTCGCCGTCCTCATGCCCGAGTCTCTGGACTACCTGCTTCATCGCCGGCCGAAGGATTCACTGGCGAAGGTCAATCGACTACTCGATCGCATGCACATGGCGCGCCTCACTGCACTCCCGACCCCACAGTCGAAGGAGCAGCGTGGAACCACTCGGGATATCTTGAATCGTCGCATGGCTATTCGATCCGCCCTCTTGTGGATCGCCTACTTCATCGTGATGGCGGGCTTCTACTTCGCCGCGAGTTGGACGCCGCGTCTTCTGGAACAAAGTGGGTTCTCGGCGCAGCAGGGCATGAGCGGAGGGGTACTGCTCAATCTCGGTGGTCTCGTGGGAACGCTGCTACTCGGGGTCCTCGCGCTGAAGGTTGCAGGTCGTACCCTCACCGCGCTCGCCTTCGTGGGGGCTGGACTCTCGTTCTTGGCGATGAATCTTACCCTCGATTCGTTGACGGCGGCGCTCGTTTCTGCCGTCGCTATCGGGATGTTCATCAACGCCAGCGGAGCTGGCCTCAATTCAATCGCACCCGGGCTATACCCTGCGCCTGTGCGCGCTACCGGAGTCGGATGGGCGATGGCGTTCGGCAGAATTGGCGCGCTTACTGCTCCGATTCTGGCGGGCGTGCTGCTCGACAGCTCGTGGTCGCCGAGGTCTCTGTTCGGTCTGCTCGTCGTGCCCATGATTGCCGCCGCAATTGTAGTCCTTGTTGTCACGGTCCCCACACAGGAGCGCACCCCTGTGACCCAAGCTGCCGGGGCGAGATCGCCGGCCGGCTGAACACAGCAAAACAGCAATACCAATGCTCTGCAGACCATTCGGCTGTGACCGATCCATCCGACATATCCAGAGGAACAGGAACTATGAAAGCCGTTCGTCTCTACGACTACCACAAGCAGCCAATCGTGGAAGAAGTGCCAGAGCCGGTACTCTCGGGTCCCCTGGATGTGATCGTGAAGATCGGCGGCGCCGGAGTCTGCCGCACGGATCTCCACATCATCGAGGGCCAGTTCGACAAGGTCATGGGCCCACAACTGCCCTACACGATCGGCCATGAGAACGCCGGCTGGGTGCATGAGGTCGGCGAGGGCGTGACGAATGTCAAGGTCGGAGACACGGTCATTCTTCACCCCCAACCGTCCTGTGGTCTGTGCCTTGCTTGTCGCGCCGGACGAGACATGCAGTGCACCGACGCCTTCTTCCCCGGCGTATCTAACAATGACGGCGGCATGGCCGAATACATGCGCACCACTGCCCGAGCCTGTGTCAAACTCAGCCCCGATACCAATCCTGCCGACGTAGCCGCCTTGGCCGACGCCGGTATCACGGCGTACCACGCAGTGCGGAAGGCTATTCCGCTACTGCATCCGGGTACCACCGCCGTTGTGCAGGGCGCCGGCGGTTTGGGGCACATCGGAATCCAGGCCCTGGCCGCGACCACCTCGACCAGAATCATCGCCATCGACACCCATCCCGATGCTCTCGAACTGGCGAAGAAGGTCGGAGCAGATGTGGTTGTGCTGGCTGACGGCGATCACGTCCAAGCCGTGAAAGACCTAACCAATGGGGTGGGCGCGAACGTCGTCTTCGACTTCGTCGCAGAGCATGGAGCCGAGCAGGATGGTTGGCTGATGACAGCGACGGGCGGATCCCAGTACATCATTGGATACGGCGGTGAGCTACGCATCCCCACAGTTGATTTCGTGTTAGGGCAGAAGAACGTCGTCGGGAACAGTGTCGGGAGCTACAGCGACCTCGTAGAACTGATGGCACTAGTCGAGGCAGGCAAAGTAGCCCTACACACACAGCAGTACCCACTAGAGAAAGCCGCACAAGCTCTCGAAGACCTCGCCAATGATCGGGTACGAGGCCGCGCAATTCTCGTTCCATAAGAGCTCCTCAGCGCTGAGGACTGAATCCTCAATGCTGTGCAATACCCAGCGACTCGATATACGTTCCGACCAGCGTCGACTCTCATATAGCCCTCATCCCCTATCCACCGTATCGGAGGAGCTTTGACCGCCATTCGCGCAGTGCCCCATCCTTCGGAGAGTGGACTTCCCGCCTTGAAACCGACGGACCTTGCAGATCCAGCGCTTTGGGCGCCTAAACCCGTTCAGATCATCGACGCAGCGACATCCCACCTCGGGCTGCGCTACGCGATTGCACCCGGTTGGCGACCATTGACACTGGACCTACATCTTCCTCTCCGCTCCAACGGTCCGACACCAGTTGTCGTGTACGCCCACGGGGGAGGATTTTCCGGTGGTATCAAGGAAATGGGCCCGTGGTCGAAACTGCCCAGCCAGGGAATCGCAGTAGCCACGATCGACTACCGCCTTACGGGTGAGGTCTGTTACCCCGAACCCATTGAAGACGTTCTGGCGGCAATTCGCTGGATCCGAGCAAACGCCGAAACCTACAACTTGCACAGCGACCAAATAGCTGGTTGGGGCAGCTCGGCTGGGGGCTATCTAATGGCCCGAGCTGCACTCTGCGACGACATCTCTCCCGGCCGTCCGATCGGAGATCACGTCAATCACACGGCACGGCTGTCGGCTGTAGTGTTGCACTATCCGGTCACGGACTTCGCAACTCTGGTCGGCGACACCATCCAACCGACTGCAAGCGCACACAACGATGCGATCGACGTCATCTCACGATTCTTTGGCGCACCCATGAGCGCAAGCGAGGACATCCTCGCCGGCGCCTCCGTTCCCAGCGCGGCTCGGCGGGCATCTCACCTGCCACCGACCCACCTCAGCCATGGCGACGCCGACCAACGCTGCGGACTGCGGCAGAGCACACGACTACACGAGACCATTCTCGCCGAGGGCGGCAGCTCCCTCATGAACATCGTGGCCGGTGCGAACCACGCGGATCCTGTCTTCAGCACGCCGCCGGTCGTCGAATCAGCGGTCAAGTTCCTGCACTCGGTGTGGGAACAGAACACTCCGATCTCGTCGACAACACCTAGTCCGTCCAAAGACCGACCTGGTCAATGACTATCCAGGCACGAACGTCCCGAACAATCCGGCACCGAGGCAAGCGGGAGTGCTCGACACCGCCACCGCGCCGCTAGCCGACCATCCATGAGTTTCCGATCGCATTATCCCATCCGGCAGGCCGATATGCCCACACCGGTAACCGACGACTCGAGAGAGAGATCCATGTCCGAGAATGATCCGTTCGCGGGATTGCCACAAGTCCCGAGCTTTACTGTGACCAGCAAGGATATCGTGGAGGGACAGCCACTTCCGCTTGCGCAGCTGTCCGGCATCTTCGGAATCCCAGGCGGCCAAGACATTTCACCGCAGCTGTCATGGACCGGTGCACCAGACGAAACGAAGAGCTATGCCGTGACGGTATACGACCCAGACGCGCCAACCGGTTCCGGCTTCTGGCACTGGGCGGTGACAGATATTCCCGCCTCGGTCACCGAACTGGCCACCGACGCAGGAAACGGTGCCGGCGATCTCCTACCTTCGGGCTCGATTCAGATCCCCAATGACGCGCGAGCAGTACGATTCATTGGCGGCGCTCCTCCGGCCGGACACGGACCGCATCGCTACTTCATCGTCATCCATGCCCTGGACGTAGAGTCAATCGGCGTCGACCCGAGCACGTCGCCCGCGTTCCTCGGATTCAACATCGCCAAGCACATCCTCGGGCGTGCGGTGCTGACCGCAACCGCCGAGACGAAGGGCTAAGGTCGACTCCGACGATCCGGCTCCGGAACAATCCTTTTCAGCCGGTTGCTCACAGCGCACCCAAGCGCCCCAACCTGCCAACCACGGTTCCAAACGTCTTGCTCCATTTTCCCTGATCGACGAGCATGCGGGTCAATAAGCGTTTGCTTTTCCGCACCCCAGCGATCTCCCACTCACAGGAACATTGAATGCGCCTCGCCAACTTGAACGGACGCGCCCACCTACTGAAACCAGAGGGCGCAATAGACATCGCCAAGGCCAGCAACTCTGAGTTCGGTCCCGATCCAATGGACCTCTTCACCCGGTGGCCAGAGTTCTGCGCCTGGGCGGAGCGTATAGATCCCACGGGTCCGACCAGCCCCTACCGAACCGAAGATCTCCAGGCGCCGGTACCCCGTCCAAGTCAGGTCTTCGCCATCGGCCTCAACTACGCCGACCACGCCACCGAGACCGGTCTCCACGCCGCACCAGGCGTTCCCTCGGTATTTACAAAGTTCACCAGTTCCCTGATCGGGCCCACCGGAGAGATCACTCTCTCTGGACCGTCCGTTGACTGGGAAGTGGAAATGGTCGTCGTTATCAGTCACGAAGCACGAAATGTTGCGGCCACGAACGCGTGGCAGCACGTCGCCGGCGTGACCGTCGGTCAGGACTTCAGCGACCGCGACGTGCAAATGAGCGGGACGTCGCCGCAGTTCTCGCTCGGCAAGAGCTACCCAGGTTTCGGCCCGACCGGACCCGAGTTGGTCACCGTCAACGAACTCACGTTGGACACTCCGCTACGCCTTCAATGCTGGGTCAACGATGACCTAGTCCAGGACGGCAACACAGGACAAATGCTCCTCCCCGTTCCGGCCCTCATCGAGACTATCTCCTCAATTTGCACCCTCTACCCTGGCGATCTGATCTTCACCGGCACTCCAGCCGGAGTCGGTATGGGTCGAACCCCCGCCCGCTACCTAGCTTCCGGCGATACAGTCCGCACCCGCATCGAAGGTATCGGTGAAATGGTCCACACGTTTACCAGCACACGCGAAGGCGTTGGCTGATTCTTAGTGCCCTGAGGACCGGTGCCGCGCACCTTCCAAATCCCTCATCTATCGGTCCCGCGGATACTTGACGCGATCCGTGTGACCGATAGATTCGGCCTACAACGACGACCGCCCGACTTAGTCGCTTGAATGAGCTACACGCCAGCATTTGTGCGGCGACCTTCGGACTTTCGTCACCTTATTGTCTCGCCTATCCGCCCCGCCGCCAAGTTCCGACGGGGCGGATAGCGATTCACACATTAGCTTCGCGATGCGCTCCTGCTAGCCTTCCCCGCATTCGGCGGCCAAGGACCTCCCGTGCCTCGCTGTCCCCGTGCGAAAGTCTTGATCAGACATCCACAATCCCGGATACGAAGGGTCAACCACACCTCGCATCGGAATCGTTCATTCAAGCGGGTTGCCGTTCGAGCGGCGATGTCCGGGATACTTTTGAGTGCAATGACAGCGTTCTGATTCGATCACTTGGAACGCCAGACACGGCCGAACTCGATCGCTCAATTCAATGACAAACTCTTTAGCAATTGGTCCACATGACACCAATCACCTCTACTGAGGTCCGCGACGCGAAGGCGTTACGTCCGCTCACCGACGTATGGGCGTGGCAGCTCAAAGCACAATGCCGTCAACTTGGAACAGACCTCTTCTTCCCTCGTGAGGGAGAAGGACATGGCGAACGAATCCGCCGGGAGCGAAGCGCGAAGCAAATCTGCGCCGACTGCCCTGTCCGTGCGGAGTGCCGCACCCACGCTCTGTCTTTTCGCGAATACCATGGTGTTTGGGGTGGGACCTCCGAACGGGATCGCCGGGACAAGGGATCCCCCCAGCTAGCTGGTGCGGGTCATGACGTTTGTGGCCACCGCGGCGGAGTGTCTCCGTGACGGGGCGGGGCTTACCCGACGGCACGATGAGAAGAACCACCAGACTCGTCTGCGTCGAAGAAGGACCCGTCAATTACCCACACAAAGCCCGTTCCCCTGCGAGCCGCCGCCTCGTCGAACGCTGCCACACCAGACGGTATCGCGATGCCGAGATGGTGACCTCCCGTGGGTGCACATCGAAGTAAGTGAGCCGAGGGCGCGAGTCTGGCCAGCTCGGACTCGACGATCGTTCCTCGATACCACGCCATAAACCGACTGCTGCCAGCGCTCAACGACGAAAAGGAATAGTTCGCTATCATATTCGCGCATCGACCGCGAGTATTCTTCACCATCCGTGCCGTCGGGTCGGATTCAGTGGTTGGTGACCGACAGCGGCAACTGCTACCGATCAGCAGACTTCGAAGAAGTACTTCTCGGTGCCGGACACCGACGGATGGCCAACTCGACACCCGCGTTGATGGCCCCATCTTCAACGACCCATGCAGGGTCTCCCTCCGGGCCTGACCATGCTAGTCGAGCTCGGCGAAGTACGAGAAAGGACTGCGGTGATGGCGGCTCTTACACCGCATAGCGAGCGCATGCGCCGAGGGCAGCAGACTGTCTGGGCGATCGTGTACCTGCGCTCGGTGCGATCCGACAGATCGGTGCGACGCCAAACTTATTGCGGTGATCGGCGACGAAACGGCAGATCACTTCCGTCGCCGGTAAGTACACCCGCGCCGGAGACGGCGTTGTGGCCTTGAGCATTTCGCCGGTCTTGTCCAGTCCGGCGTTCTTCCGCCACGATGACTCGACACCGACACTGCCGGCATCCACCCCATCGCTGTATACAGCGCCATCTGCTCGGCGATTGTGCAGATCGTCTCGCCACCACGGTTGCTCGCGCACCAGACGCACGGCTCGATTCCCACCCGACTGGAGATACAGCCGCGATAAGAATCACGTTCCCGACAAAGAAGGTGACATCATACTTTTGCATCTGGAGACAAGTCGCAGAAGTCGCGGATTTCGGCTGGCTTCCGAGCTCCCGCAGTTACGGCATTGACGTTGTCGGCGTTGATGCTTCGGGAGGTCCGAGCACGTCAACGCCAACAACGTCTATGTCTTTTTCACCACGGCTGTTGGCGCCGGTAAGGGCAGGATCGCGTACTGGATGTGGGCCTGCAGGGTCGTGGTGTCCTGCTATTACGAAACGCTGACTGTCGCGATGTCCGAGTCGGTATCCAGTTGCTGCCGCTGGGCAGTTCCACCACCCTGCCGACGGTGAGACCGATGCAACAGGTTGATCAGGGTTGCAAGGATCAGCGTCAGCACTGACATGGCAATCACGACCAGATGGAACGCGGCTGCGTAGGCGCTACTTGCCCCGTCCCATCCTGCCGCCGCACGGTGCGCGTCGGTCGAATTGTCGATTCCAGCAACCAACAGCGCGGTCATGAACGCGGCATACGCTGCGACGACGACAGCTTCGCTGCCCAGTCGTAGGAAGTTAAGCACTCCTGCTGCGGCACCGCTCTTGTTCGTCGGCACGGCCGCCAACGCTTCCGCATCGATCAGCCCCAAGGGAAGACCGAATCCAAATCCGAGAAGGAGCATGGGTAGGACAAGTAGTTGCACAGGACGTTCGGGCCCGAGAACGAGAAGGCCGAGATCGCCGACCACCAGTGCTGCCATTGCGACATTGAAAATGATCATCGGCGTGATCGACTGAACTCGGTGAACGAGCATCGAGGCGAGGGCGGGTGCGATCAGTACCGGCACAGTCAGAGGCAACATGAGCAGACCTGCGCGGCCTGCGTCCATTCCCGAGACCGCACTGAGAGCTACCGGGAGGTAGGTCAAGATCGGCACGTACCCGAGTGCGACAGCAACTGGAACCAAGGCTATGGACAGGAAGTACCTGTTGCGCAGGGGGGAAAAGTCGATCGCCTTCCCACGTTCACGCGCGACTGACGCGGCGTCTGCCGGAAGAACGACGCTGGCAATGACCGCCGTGATAGAAATGACACCGGCGGTGGCGAAGACTCCTCGCCATCCCACAAGGGCCACGAGACCCCCTGAGATGGTGGGTCCAGTCGCCAAGCCGAGGCCCACAACGGTACCGAGTAGCGCAAATGCTTTGGCCCGCTTTGCTCCCGAGTGTGTAGTGGACAGCAACGCGGTTCCACCAGTCACGATTGCCGCTCCGCCAACTCCCGCGAGCAAGCGACCTGCGTCCAAGATCAGCAAGTGTGACGCAAGTACACTTAGAGCCGACCCGACCAGGCTAATCAGCGCACCGAGCGCGAAGGTACGTTTATATCCGACCCGATCGGCCACAGCACCCCAGATAAGGGTGAAAAGCGCGAACGGGATGTTGAACCCATTGACGACCCATTGCAGAGCGGCTGGGGAATCGCCGAGCTCAGCCGCGATAGCCGGTAGCGCAATGGCTGTGCCGGAGATGCTGATAGGCATTACGAAGACTGCGAGTAGGACAACAGGTGTCACGATCGAGGTTGACCGATTTCCGCTTACATGCTGAGCATTGTTAGACATTCACCCTCTCCTAAGGTATGACGTAAGTCGTACCTCGAGAGTGAACCAGGCGAAGAGGTATGATGCAAGTCGTACCTTCGGAGAGAGATGAGGACCATGCACCCAGCGACCGCAGACCTCGAACTCGGCACCGTGCTCAGCGCCCTGTCCGACGGACACCGACGACGTGTCATCGTCGAACTCGCGCGTCTTCCAGTGGACGCCGAGCGAACGTGTCAGTCGTTCGGGATGCCACTGGCGAAACAGACTGTGACGCATCACTTCAAGATTCTCCGCAACGCCGGCCTGATCAAAGAGGTTGACTATGGCAACCGAAAAGCGATCTCACTGCGGAAGCACGACATCGACCAACGATTTCCAGGCCTGCTGGACGTCCTGGTCGCAGGAGCCGACACCGACTAGCCAGCCCGACCACCGCCAGAGTTTATAGACGAACTATCGCAGCGCACCTAACGAGGTGCGCCCAGAGTTGGAGAGCAGTAATGAAGAAGAGAATTGGATTCCTGTCGTTTGGCCACTATCAGCCCGCCCGCGGCTCTCGTACAACGACCGCACAGGAGGCGCTGCTCCAGTCGATCGAGCTGGCAGTCGCCGCAGAGGAGATAGGGATTGATGGCGCCTACGTGCGTGTGCACCACTTTGCACCACAGTTTGCCGGCCCCTTCCCTCTGCTTGCCGCCATGGCTGCCCGCACCAGGCGCATTGAGCTCGGAACGGGAATCATCGATATGCGTTACGAGAACCCGCTCTCCATGGCCGAGCAGGCCGCAGCAGCCGACCTGATCAGCTCCGGTCGGCTCCAACTAGGTATCAGCCGAGGCTCACAGGAACCAGCGCTGCGGGGCTACGAGTCCTTCGGATTCATTCCACCCGAAGGGTCAACAGACGCTGACATGGCACGGTCGCACACGGAATTGTTTCGTACAGCGATTGCGGGACAGCCCGTCACGATGTCAGACCCCAAGACTTCGGGAGTCTCGCGAGGGCTGGCGATCGAACCGCAATCCCCCGGTCTCGCCGACCGCATCTGGTGGGGCTCGGCGACACGGGCAACTGCAGTGTGGACAGCGCAGCAGGGCATGAACTTGATGAGCAGTACGCTTCTCAGCGAGGACACCGGCATTCCGTTCGACGAACTGCAGGCTGAGCAGATCCATGTCTACCGACAGACATGGAAAGACGTCGGCCACACACATGAGCCCCGAATCTCCGTCAGTCGCAGYGTCTTACCCATCACAACGGATGAGGACCGCCTGTACTTCGGTGGACGCACCGAGGACACACAGGACCAGGTCGGCGTCCTCAACGGACTGAGATCCCGCTTCGGCAAAACCTATGTCGGGGAACCCGACAGAATTGCCGAGCAGCTTGCCGCTGACGCGGCGGTACGGTCGGCCGATACGGTGCTGCTGACGGTACCCAACCAACTCGGTGTTGACTACAACGCTCGCCTTCTACAAACTGTGGCCAATTACATCGCTCCGGCCCTGGGGTGGGAACCGAACCTCGCCTACGCGCCGTAATACCCCACAAGTCAGGCCCCGCGAAGGCTATCGAACGCGACCGGCCATGGACACCCAAATCGCACACCAGCATGAACGCGTCACGGTGTCGAGGTCTACCTCGTTGCCGAGGCAGTTTCGGTGTTCTGCCTCAGCAACAGCACGTCCGAAGTCGTTCGGCAAGCAGTAGTCAGGGTGCCGAAGTCCAGCGAATTTCACCGCCTGACCAGCAGCCCGGTACTGCGCTTTTGAAGCCGCTAGCGTCATGACGCAACCTCCAACCTGACTGTGCCACTTCTGGGCATTGTGGTTTTGTCGAGCGTACGACTGCGGGCGATAGTGTCGTCGATCATCACACGAGACGATCGCCAGCCAGTAGACGGTGGAAGTGGTGTTCCTCGCCGACGACTGACGCTGATCACCCGTCGAACGGGATCAGGCAGATACTCGGGACGGGGCGAGTTGGACAGTATGAGGGTATTGGCGGGGGCCACTCCACATGTGAGCGTAGGTTGCCGACAGGAAACGGGTCCTGGCCGGTAGAGCCACAAGATGTGCGAGGCCCCAGCAATGAATCATTGCGTACGAGCGTCGGATTGGATGTACACGCACGATCGGTCGTCGTGTGCGGCCTCGACGGGCGGACCGGTGAGCTGCTCAAGCTCCGATTTGCGCCCGATCATCGCGAGATACTCGCGTGGATCCGGGCGTTGCCGGATCCGGTGAAGGCGACGTACGAGGCCGGGCCCACGGGTTCGGCTGGCCCGTTTCCTGAACACGGTCGGCATCGAGTGTCTGGTGGCGGCACCCTCGAAGCTGCAGCGCCCGTCCGGAGATCGGGTCAAGACCGACGCGCGAAATGCACGGTTCTGGCGAGATTGCTGTACCTCGATCAGATCAACCCGGTCATGGTCCCGCGCGTGGCACAGGAGGCCGCCTGAAATCTGGTGCGCGCCCGTGAGGGCGTGCGCCGAGATCTGATGGCGGCCCGGCACAGGTTGTCGAAACTTCGTCTGAGGCAAGGGAGCGTCTAGTACTGCGGGCACGCGTGGACGCAGGTGCATGACACCTGGCTGCGCAGCCAGCATTTCGATGAGCCCGGTCTGCAGTTGGCCTACGAGACCGCGTACGACACCACGCTCGCCGCCCTCGGCCGACGCGACCGTTTGGATGCCGCGATCGCACGGATGGCCGCCGACAGCGCCTACACCCCGGTGTGACCCGGCTTGGGTGCCTGCGGGAGTGTCCACGTTGACCGCGTTCGGGCTGGCGGTCGAGATCGGGGACTGGCACCCGCTGATCGGCCGCTCGATCGGCGCCACCTGGGACTGGTGCCCACCGAGTCGCCCTCGGGCGCCTCCCGCTCGGTCCGGCGCGGTGTGGCTGGCGAAGGTGGTCGAGCGTGGCATGTGCCTGCCGTCGCTGGTGCAGCCGACCGAGATCCGCCGGCTACGCGACCTCACCCGCTACCGCCGTGCCCTGGTGCAGGACCGCACCCGCCAGCAGCAACGGGTCGAGAAGCTACTCGAAGTTCCCCAGATCAAGATCTCGTCGGTGCTCTCGGACCTGCACGGCGTATCCAGGCGTGCGATGATGCAAGCCCTGATCGCCAAAGAGCGGGATCCGCGGACGCTCGCCCGGCTGGCCAAGAGCGGTGCGCGGAAGAAGACCGACCAACTCGAAGAGGCGCTGCCCGGATTCTTCACCGACCACCACGCGACGATTCTGAAGATGATGCTCGACAACAGCGACCAGATCGGCGCCCAAAGAACCGCACGCGACGCGCTGATCGCGGACGCGATCAGCCCTTCTCCCGACACGCGACCCGCCGCCGCTGATCGTCTGCACGTAGGGCGTGCGGACACGTCCACCTGCATCGTCGGCGTGAACACCGTTCCCGCCGCCAAGTTGATCTCCGAGACCGGGATCGACATGACCCGATTCCGGTCCTCCGCGCATCTCGTGTCGTGGGCGAAGTTCTGCCCGCAGACCCACCAGTCAGCCGGCAAGTCCATGAGTAAACCCCGTGCCCATCCACCGCCCGATCGGTGCCGTCGACGCGACGGCGGAGACTTCGGCCCGTCGGCACGCCAAGGCGAGAGCGGTCCGCCCAAGGATCTGCGGCAGCTACACCGCGGTGGGCACGGGCGAATAGTGTCCGATCTGCCGATGTTCCCAGCACCCATTGAGGGAGCCGTACTCGAAACTGCAGCGTGAGCGTGGTTTCTTGCGGAAATCGGGCACGACCCTGTCATCGCTCCGCAGTACCCGATACACCCGTCGCGCGCGCCTGGACCGGTTCGCGATCCTTGGGGTTCGAGGCGCCACACGATCGATCCGGCGGACCGGCACCCTGCCAAATCAATGCCGAGAGGTACGATGAACATATCGCACATTGACCAGAAACAAAGATCGGCTGGTGTGGAGAGTGGCAGACGACCAGGCGCAGATAATATCCGCCCTCGAAGGGATGACGGGCCCTCGAACCGCGGAAACCGTGGGCCGAGCCGTCGCGAGTTTGATCCATGACGGCACTTTGCGGCCAGGCTCCAGACTGCCGACTGTTCGTCAGGTCGCGCATGTGTGCGGCGTGAGTACAGGAACTATCGTCGCGGCGTGGAGCACTCTGCGGCGAGACGGTTTCGTTGAGACCCGCCGACGCGGCGGAACGATGGTGCTTGGCGCCGGACCTTCTATACGAAATGAGTCTGGCGCGCACGGAAGTGTCGACTGGTCTGCGCGCGATCTACTGTCTGGAAGCCCCGACTATGCAATGCAGCCCGACCTTTCTGCAGCCTTGCTTGCGGGGTTGAGTTCGTCTCATGAGCTGAATCGACCTGGTCGCGAGTACATCACCGAGCCTTTACTCTCCGCCGTGCAAGCCCACTGGCCCTTCCAGGCGCAAGCCTGGACGGCAGCGGGCGGGGGTTCGGAAGGGTTGATATTGGCCACCGAGGCGGCCGCCTCGGCAGGCGGCGTAGTGGCCATCGAAGAACCCGCAATGCCCGGCTTCCTCGATACGCTGTCCGAATTGAACATTCAGCCCGTCGGCCTCTGCCGCGACTCCGAAGGCCCCCTCATTCAATCGCTTCAGGAAGCGCTCGAGCTCGAACCTGTCGCTCTCGTACTGCAGCCGGAGGGGTCGTACGCGATGGAGGGCTCGTTGAGCACTGCTCGGGCCGCCGACCTGGCGCGCGTGCTGATGGATTCACCCACTCGACCGTGGATCATCGAAGATGATGGCGTCGGCCCGTTGGCCGTCCGCCAAGCGGCCTCGCTGGGACCGTTCCTGCCCGACCACACCGTTCGCGTTCGCAGCTACTGCAAGGCATACGGCGTCGATATCCGCACCTGTGTGATTGGTGGAAGTGAGCAGCTCGTCGCGGCCATCATTGACAAGCGAACTCACGGGGTCGCTATGAATAGTCGAATCTTGCAGAACACACTGGCACACCTGATCAACAGTGACGAGGCCAAATTCGCGGTGACAGCGGCACGGGACAAGTACCGGACACGACGCGAACGATTGATCAGCGCGCTCGCACGCCAAGGATTGCGGGCCCAGGCCGGTGACAACAGCCTCGTGCTGTGGGTCGAGGTCTCCGATGAAAACTCGGCCCTCATCAGTCTGGCTCGGAAAGGAATTGTGGTCGGCTCTGGTAGCAAGTCCTTCATCGGCAAGCACTCACGCGCACTGCTGCGAGTGGCGATTCCGCAGTTGCCCGACGAAGACGAGCTCGTCGAAGAGCTGGCGACAAGGATTGCAGAAGCGTCGTGCAGCAGAAATCGCGAGTACCTCGCTTAGCGTCGCCAACGACGGCCGGAAAGTTTCCAACCGTCGTTGACAGGTGTGAGGGCACACTGACCGTTTCGGTGTCACCCGGTCTGCCTCACAACCCGTAGTGCTCGCGCAACGTCGCTCCCCTGTACTCAGTCCGGTGCAACCCGCGCTTCTGCAGAAGAGGCACGACGTGGTCGACGAAAACTTCGAGCCCGTCGGGCAATTCATCGACCATGATGTTGAATCCGTCAACGGCACCTTCGGTGAACCACGTTTCGATCACGTCCGCCACCTGTTCGGGCGTACCCACAACTCTTGCATGCCCGCTACCTGCCGCGAGTAGACGAGCTGCTCCTCGGGTGTCGAGGCCTCGACTTCGCACGTTCTCGATGAACACCGAGCGTTGTCCGCGGGATCCGCGTGCAGTGTCATCGCCCGGCATGAGGTCCCACGGGATTGGAGCATCCAGTGTCAGCGATTCCACCGGAACTTCCAGGGTTATAGCCAGATTCAGAATCTGCACCGACTCGGGGATCAAGTCGGCGAGTTCTTCTTCGCGGCGGAGAGCGGCTTCTTCGGTGTCGGCGATGACCGTCATAAGCCCAGGAATCAGTTTGATGGAATTGGGCTCGCGGCCCTTCGCTGCGGCAAGTTTACGCAACGCTGTTCGACGTTCCCGGGCGCTGTCCGCGTTCAGGTGCGGGGAGTAGACCACGTCAGCGTAGGTCGCAGCCAAATCCTCTCCGTACGAAGAGGCACCGGCCTGCACGAGGACGGGTCTGCCGTGACTGAGTGGGGGGGCCTTGAGCGGTCCCTGCACCTGGAAGTGTTTGCCGACATGATCGACTGGATCGATCAGTGTCGGGTCGAGGTATTCGCCGGTGGTTTTGTCCGCTACAAGAGCGCCGTCAGCCCAGGAACCCCATAGCTTGGTGACGACTTCGATGAACTCCGCCGCGCGTTCGTAACGCTCTGCCTTGGGCAGCGCGGCCTCACGTGAATAGTTGCGGGCCGCCGGATCGCCGCCGGAGACCACAATGTTCCACGCGACCCGGTCGCTGCTGGCGGCGGCAAGGCTGGCAAACTGACGTGCGAGATTGTACGGATCGTTGTACGAGGTGCTTGCGGTGGCGACGAAGCCGATCCGCTCGGTGTGCGCCGAGAGCACTGCCTGCGCAATCAGTGGATCCAAGAGACGACCGGGTGAGTTCCATTCGCGGGAACCAAAATCAACGCTGTCGGCAAGAAATACTGCATCGAGTAGGCCACGCTCGGCAATCTTTGCCACCTCGATGTAGTGGTCGATAGTGATGAAGTGGCTTCCAGGCGCGTCGGATCGTCGCCAGGGGCTCCCTACTGTCCCCCCTGGAATCAGATTCGCGTTGAGGATGACCTGTGCATCTATTGTCATGTATTGCTCCATTCCCATTGCCAGTGAGCTAAGGAGCCGGCTGGACTTGTCGAAGCCGTTTCGCGTGTGACTGGTCGCGGCGCGTAACCAGGCGCCCGCTCTTGAGAGACTTAACAGCAGCCGGCCGATCCGGCCGATTTGTTCAATCTCAAGTCGGACCGTTCACAATTTTGTATCATCCAAAAAGGCGGCGAATCGCGACAAATCCCGGTCAGCACTTCCCCCAACACGTCTGCAACCTGCAGATACAAGAGTTACAATCGCACTGATTTGGTCAGTTCATAAGCACCTGCCCGATGCTTTATGTTCAACATGTGGGTCGAGAGGTGATCCATGTGATTGAACGGAGGCTCACCGTGGGCGCACATGCTCCACAAAGATTGGTCAGTACCGCGTGGCTCGAGGCTCGACTGAGTACCCCCGAGGTACACCCGGTCGAGGTTCGGTTTTCTGCCGATACCCAGGACGGGTCCCCTGGACTGATTCCGGGCTCAGTCGCGGTGCACTGGAAGAGGCTGCTGTGGGACGACTACCGGCGGGAGTTTGCCACGGCGGAGACGCTGAGCAGTCGGCTCTTCGAGCTCGGGGTGGGACAAGGCACCATACCCGTGTTCTACGGCGAGGAGCCGCAGTTCGGAGCCTATGCGCTGTGGGTACTGCAAGCGAGGGGATTGAGCGAAAACGCCCGCTACCTCGACGGTGGGCTGGAGGCCTGGAACGGCCTTGGACTCCCCCTAGGAACAGCCGTCGACGTTCCTGCACGGCTCGCTGCTGACGTAATGCTATCGATCCCGGGCGCCGACGAGATCAATCCCTTCAGCACCGTCGCCATCGGCCGCGAGGAGCTGCGTGAATCCCTCCACGACGCGCAGTCCTTGTTGATCGATATGCGATCACCTGAGGAATTCTCCGGTGAACGAGTGACACCGTGGTCGATGGGATTCGACCACGGCGCTGAGCGCGCAGGACACATTCCCGGGGCCGTTCACCTTCACATTCGCGACTTGCTTGACGATTTGGGACGAGTTAGACCTCTAGAGGAACTGCAGGCCACCTTTGCACAAGTGGGACTGGACTCCGCTCGACAGGCAATCACCTATTGCCGGCTTTCCCAYCGGGCTTCGCTCGGCTGGCTCATCCTCACCGACGTCTTGAACACCCAAGGGGTGCGGGTCTACGACGGGTCATGGACGGAATGGGGCAGTGTTGTCGGGCTTCCCATCGAGCGCTAACCGGCCATACAAGAGCAGGACGTTCATATGAGTACAACTGAGGTGATGGCTGCGCCACACCGGACGGTGTCGGCCCCGAAGCGACCCACCCCTGCTCACACCTCGCGCCTTAGGGGTGTTCGAACCAGATACATTGTGCGCAAGCTCGTATCGGCGTCCGCGATGATTATCGCGGCCATCACATTGGCCTTTGTGTCCATGCATCTCGCTCCCGGCGACCCGGTGAGTGTTGTAACGGGAGACGCGAGCAATCCCGAGCTGCGCGCAACGATCGAGGCTGACTGGGGTCTCGACAAGCCACTCATTGCGCAGTATTGGGCCTATCTCACCAACGTCCTACACGGCGACTTCGGACGCTCGTACGTTCGCGGCGAGGACGTTTCGGAAATTCTGTTCGGCACGAGGTTGAGCGCTACAGCCCAGTTGGCCGGCGCTGCTCTGATCTTTGCTCTCCTGATCGCGCTTGCTTTGGCGATGACGACCGCGGGCCGCGCAGGATTCGTGCCCAAGTTGGTGCAGACCTCGGAACTGACGTTGGCGTCCATGCCGTACTTTTGGTTGGGCCTGATCTTGATCTCGGTATTCGCCTTCAATCTGCGGGTTCTTCCAGTTACCGCCGGAAACGAGATCCAACGCCTGATCATGCCCGCATTCACTCTCGCCCTCCCAACCGCCGCAGTGCTCTCTCAGGTCCTTCGCGAGGGAATGGAACGCTCACTCGAACAACCGTATTCACTGACAGCCCGAGCGCGAGGAATAGGCCCCGCAAGATTGAAATCTCGCCATGCACTCAGGCACTCTCTGATTCCGGCGACCACCCTTGCGGGCTGGATCGTCAGTGGCCTGCTTACTGGAACGGTCGTTGTCGAAGAGGTGTTCGGCCGTCCCGGGATCGGCCGCGCGACTGTCGAAGCCGTCATGTATCAGGACATTCCCGTTGTTCTCGGAGTCGCGATCTTGTCCTCGGCGGTCTATATCGTGGTCACCGTCTTGGTCGATATCAGCTATCTGTGGATCGATCCGCGACTCAAGGACCGTGTGCGATGAGTCTGTTGTCACGAACCCGGATCCCCACAGTAGGGGCGCAGTGGGGACTCTGGTTGGCGACAAGCTATCTGGCATTGGCCGCGATCGCAGTCGTGGCGCCTACGCTTCTCGCCCCCAGCGATCCGCTCGAGACGGCACTCGCCGCGGCCCATCAACAGCCTGGGTGGCAACATCTTTTCGGTACCGACCGGCTCGGGCGCGACGTGCTTGTTCGCGTCGTTCACGGGGCACAGTATTCGCTCTTCATCGGGGGGGTCGCAACAGCTGTGGCGGTGGCTGTCGGCATCGTTCTCGGTTCGGCTGCAGGCACCGGAAATCGGATCATCGACGAAGTAGTGACACAGGTTTTCGATCTTCTGGGTTCGTTCCCAGAAATATTGTTCGCTCTCGTGCTCATCGCATTTACCGGTCCGGGCACGTGGAATCTGATCCTCGCGATCGGACTTTCGGCTGCTCCACGGTACGGCCGGGTCGTTCGGGCCGAGATCCTCGCGGTCCGCGAATCCGAGTTCGTCGCGCAGGCACGTTTGAATACCACATCGAAATTCGCCCTGACCGTGAAACACATCGTTCCTAATGCTCTTGTCACACTTCCGGTGCTCGCGACTCTGGGTCTCGGAACGAGCATTCTCGGCACAGCCACGCTCAGCTTTCTCGGGTTCGGCACACAACCGCCGTTGCCGGAATGGGGATCGATGCTGTCGGAGTCGCGTGATGACCTTCGACTGGCCTGGTGGACAGTGTTCTTTCCGGGCCTAGCTATCACGGCAACTGTCATTGCCACCACAGTGGTAGGTCGTCACCTGCACCACCGATTCGAGAGAAGATCCATCCAATGAGCGCCTCTCCCCTAATTCGCGTGGAGAACCTCCGAGTGAGCTTCGATACGAGCTCCTCACCGACTGGTACAACCGAAGTCATTCATGGAGTAAGTTTTTCCTTGCACCAAGGAGAAATCCTCGCCGTTGTCGGCGAATCCGGCTCGGGGAAGTCCGTCACCGCGCGCAGCCTCCTCGGTCTCTCTGGAATCGGTGCACGAGTGACAGCGGATCGGTTCGAGTTGTTCGACGAGGACGCCACCAAAAGCTGCGAACGCTTCTGGCGGCAGATTCGGGGGAACCGAATCGGCCTCATACTGCAGGACGCACTGACTGCACTGGATCCTTTGCGCACGATAGGAAGTGAGATCGACGAGGCGCTCACTGCACACGGACCGCGGGCTTCGCGGCGCGCACGAGTTGACCAGGTGGAAACACTGCTGCGCTCTGTGGGCATCAGCGACCCACACCTCAAACGTAGGCAGCACTCGCACCAGCTCTCGGGAGGTCAACGACAGCGTGCGCTGATTGCCTCTGCTCTAGCAGCGCAGCCTGAGGTACTCGTGGCAGACGAACCGACCACCGCTCTGGATGTGACCGTGCAAAAGCGGATCCTCGATCTGCTGGCAGAGAAGGTTCGTGACGGGCGCAGCATGATTCTGGTCAGCCACGATCTTGCCGTGGTGTCCTCGATCGCCGACCGCATCATCGTGATGCGCGAGGGTCGCATCGTCGAAGAGGGCTTCGCACGCGAGGTGATTGATCAACCCAAGCATCCGTACACTCGAGCATTGATCGAGTCGATTCCCAGCCGTTCGACCAAGGGCTCCCTTCTACGGGGAGGTAACGCGCCGATACGAGCGCGCTCTTCCTCGGCACCCGACAGCCCAGGCACGATGCTGCGTGTTGCGTCTATCTCGAAAACTTATCGTGCACGTAAGTCGACGGTTCGTGCAGTTGGTGACGTGTCCTTCGATCTAGCCCGTGGTCAGATTCTCGGTGTGGTCGGTGAATCGGGGTCCGGAAAGTCGACAATCGCACGAATAGTCGCAGGACTGGAGGATGCCGATTCTGGAAGTATCGAGTTCGACGGTGTTCAACTTCACGACCGCCGCGAACTGCTAGGCCAAATTCAGCTGATTGCCCAGGACTCACTCGGTTCGTTCGACCCGCGGTACACCGTGCGTGAGATCATCGCCGAAAGCGCCGCGTTAGTCTCTGACACGAGTCGTGAAAAGAACGTGCTGGTCGAACAACTGCTCGATGAGGTTCATCTTCCAGCCGGGACGGCCGATCGGCATCCACGCACATTGTCCGGTGGTCAGCGCCAGCGGGTCAATATCGCCCGGGCACTGGGCTCACGTCCGAAGTTGGTGGTGTGCGATGAGCCTGTCTCTGCGCTGGATGTATCGGTGCAGGCGCAGATCCTGGACCTCATTGCCGAGATTCGGATCGCACACGACACGTCTTTTCTCTTCATCTCCCACGATCTGGGCGTCGTACACCATTTGTGCGACGACGTCCTCGTACTCGAGGGCGGCGCAGTCGTCGAGCATGGCGAGGCGGACACGGTATTCACCAACCCTCGACACCCGTACACGAAGCAGTTGCTCGACTCCCTGCCCCAACTCGTCTGAATCAACCCTCTGACCACACTCCGAAGATCTAGCGAAAGCCACACCATGACAAAGCGGGTACGAAAACTCCTCGCGATCGGCGTCACCGCCGCCACCATCCTCGGGCTCGCCGCCTGCACTGCCGACCCGGAACCCGGCTCGGGAAGCGGCGCGCCCACGTCGCAACCGCAACCCGGCGGAACCTTCACTCTTGCGCTCAGCTCCTATCCTCAGCGTGGGCTCAATCCGCACTACGGCGCCTCGTTCGACGCATCGCAGGTGCTGCGAAACGTGTACGACAGTTTGGTCTCCGCGGACGAGAACGAGCAGTTTCATCCCTGGCTTGCCACAGCGTGGACAATCTCGCGTGACGGGCTCGTCTACGATTTCCAATTGCGCCAGGACGTCACTTTTCAAGACGGTGAAAGGTTCGATGCACACGCCGTCAAAGCCAACATCGACCTTGCCCGCAATCCGGAGTACCCGGGGTACTCCGACGTGGGCGTACTGAACTACTCCAGTGTGAACAGCGTGGAGGTCGTCGACCCTTACCACGTCCGGATCGCTCTCAACACTCCCCGCGCCGACTTTCTCTCGACACTGTCGGGGATCGGCGGTGCGATTGTCTCGCCGAGATCGCTGTCCAACAGGGACTCGTGGGCGAGCGGAGAAGGTTTCGTGGGCACCGGCCCATTCAAGCTGGATAAGGCTGTTCCCGGGCAGGAGTTGGATTTTCGGAAGAATCCCGACTACAACTGGCCGCCGGCCACCGCGAGTCATCAAGGGCCCGCGTATGTCGATGAACTCGTCGTCAAGTACATTCCAGAGGCCTCGACCCGCGCCGGCCTACTCGAAAGCGGCGAGGTAGACGCGATCGGCACGGTCAAGGCCGAGGATATCGGGCTTTTTCAGGGAATCTCCGGTTATCAGTACGAACAAAAGGGCTCCAGCGGATCACCCAAGCTCCTGTATCTGAATGTCACAAATGGACCCACCACGGACAAGCGGGTCCGGCAGGCACTCACAACAGGTGTCGACCTGAATTCCGTGATTCAGAACGTTACACGAGGCACCCAGGACCGGGCGTGGAGCATAATTTCGCCCCAAAGTCGGTACTTCGATGGAAAGTACCAAGGCTCGAATTCCGTGAACATCGTCCGCGCGAGCACCTTGCTGGACGAAGCGGGCTGGCGGGATCGCGACAGCGACAACTATCGTGTTAATTCCGCGGGCAATCGTTTGACGATTCGCGTCCTGGCGAGTGTGCCGGGGTACCCGGAAGACGACTTTCTCAAGGCGTGGCAAGCAGAATTGCGGCAAAATCTCGGCGTC
Source organism: Rhodococcus sp. P3_B8 (assembly GCF_056402775.1). Taxonomy (NCBI): domain Bacteria; kingdom Bacillati; phylum Actinomycetota; class Actinomycetes; order Mycobacteriales; family Nocardiaceae; genus Rhodococcus; species Rhodococcus sp. P3_B8. The sequence continues at coordinate 71,988 of NZ_JBFUGT010000003.1, read as the reverse complement.
GAAGTTGAGTTGAAATATGTCGAGAACGCGCTCGTGTACGACCTGTTGGCCCAGAATCAGTACGAAGCCTTTCCTCGGCAAGTTGGAGGACTCGACCTATCTCTGCAATTGAACCGCGGATTTGGATCGGTCACCCCCGACATCAAATACGGTCAAGTCGACGGAATTACGCTCGGATCGGTAGTTGCCGGCTCGAAACTCGCCGACAAACAGGTTGACGAATGGCTCTTGAACGCAACGAAGGCCACCGACCAGGACGCACGAAAGCAATGGTTTGACAAAATCGCCCAGTATGTCCACGACAACGCGGTCGCCATTCCCCTCTACACAGACCGAAACAGTGCCGCGGCCACCGCCAACGTCCACGGGTTGCACACCCTGTTCGATGCACCTCGCAACGTTGTGAACGGATGGTCATACGACATCGCTGTCGACCGCTGACTCGAAGACAGATTTTGTGACATCGCCGGTTTCCAGAAGATAAATCAGACGCGTCTATATCCCAGACAGTACGGTCGCGCGTCTAAATTGTGAAGTTTCTTGATCATCGCCTCCAGCCCATCCGTGCGCAAGTAGCTTTCAGATCGGAATACGACCCGGCAATTTCTACCTTACGACCTCAACCCCACCCGCGATAATGCAACGCACTTTTAATCAACGCTGAGTCGGGACATTATTTATCAGCCTGCGACCAACGAATTTCGGACTGCCTTGTGCTGCGACCACCACTGCAGCCATTCATTGGAGAGGTCATCCGCTTGTCCACTGGATGACGTCGATATCCATGAATTCTGCCCCCGAAGTACGAATGGAAGAATCATGACGATAAACGAGAAGTTTCCACCTAGAAAAAACTTCAAATGGGCGAACTATCCAGGGAAGGTTGGTGCCGGAATAGCCGAGTCTGATTTCGGAACCGCCCCTGCAGTTGCGCAGGCACTGCATTCAGCCATCGACGATGGATATACCGGATACACGCCAGATCATGTCTATAGAGACCATTTGTCGGCCTATGCCGATTTCCTCAGGGAAAGGTACGAGTGGAAAGTTGACGAATTCGCGATTCGACTCGCCGATGACGTGCAGAGCGCCTACGAAGCGGTGATTCGCCACTTCACGCGTCATGGATCGTATGTGATAGTGCCGACTCCGGCTTACGCTCCATTCACTCGAATTCCGGAGCGTCTAGGCAGGAATGTCGTTGAAGTCCCGATGCTCCGACGGGAGAGTCAGTACAGTCTCGACCTGGACGCAATCTCTCAAGCATTCGAAAGAGGCGGCGAACTTCTAGTCCTCTGCAACCCCCACAACCCCACTGGGACCGTTCTTGGAACTGACCAGCTGCTCGCCTTGTCCGAGGTAATTTCACATTACAACGGAACTGTCTTCGCAGACGAGGTGTGGGCACCAATCGTCTACAGTGGAAAACACGTACCGTACGCTTCGGTGTCCGATACTACTGAGGCTCACACGATTACGGCTTCCTCACCGTCGAAGGGTTGGAACTTGTCGGGACTCAAATGCGCACAGATCGTTCTCTCCAATCCCAGAGACCAAAAACGTTGGGATGATCTGGCACTATTTCCGCCATCGGCGAACAGCACACTGGGAGTAATTGGAGCAACCGCCGCCTACGGTTCAGGTGCGGAATGGCTTGACGACACCGTTGCGAGGCTGGCAGTCAACCGAAACCTGCTTGCCCGCCTCCTCGAAGACCGCCTGCCGGGTGTATGGCCGACCACACCGCCAGCGACCTATCTTGCGTGGCTCGACTTCACCGGATGGGGCCGAGGATCCTCCCCTGGAGCCGCGCTGGATGAACGAGCAAAGGTGATCGTCAATCACGGCGAAGATTATGGCGTCGACTGGCGCGAGTTCGTTCGATTCAACTACGCAATGTGCGAAATCCGCCTATCGCAAGCGGTCGACTCCATCGCTACAGCATTCGGGCGCTGACGTGTTTGAGCACGCTCCTTGGTGGGGCAAGGGGTCCTACGTAGACCTGCAACCTCCCTCTTCACAAGATTTTCCCCTATCTGACGATAGTGAACTCGACCCCGACACGCCTGTAGGATGTCAAGCTCCTGGCCAATCTGCTGGGCTTCGCCCATACCACTGCGGAGATATTTCGCCAAGCAGGAACTGGACACGCGCAGGACGCCATCGCCTGGCAGGCGCGGGTGTGGGCACGCTCCACCGACACTTCCCGACCTCGGAGGCCCTCATCGACGCCGCCTACAGGCATCGACTCGCCCGCATGCGTGAGGAGGCAACCGAACCTTCATCCGCACGGCCGCCGAGGCCATCCGGATAGGGATGAAACATGGAACACCTTGAATCGCGCGGTCATCGCCTCCGGTGTCGACCCATCTGCTGGCAATGCGCACTTCTCACCGACGCCGGCGCCATTCTCCTCAACCCGGCACCAGGGATAGCCCGCGAACCGACGTCACCGTCGATGACGTCGTCCTCTTCTTGTAGACGCGCTGACCAGGGATTTGACTGCGAGCTGACCCAGACCGCCGAACGCACGCGGAGGACACTCCTGTCCATTCATCGAGCGGCGCTGTCACTCGTGAGTCTCTGGACGCAACGACGCGCACCGAGCACCGTGGATGAGCCGGTGGGTCTCGGCCACCACCCACATCCCGGATCCTCAACCCCGGTGTAAATCTGCCCACCTCGACGGTCTTTCGCTAGGAGTTCTATGTCGGGCCGGCGTGGCACACCTGTAGCTTCGCTGCGATCGTGGCCAGGGCTCTACGGTCAGTTGCGCTGAGCGTGTCGAGCACCAGTCGTCACACTGACGCGCATGCGTGGGCGTTGCCGCGACGACCACCCATCGTCGTCCTAGTTTTGGCCTAGCGGCCCTCTGCCATGACACGTCTTTCATTACGATGGCAGACAAACTGCGTGGATTGGGAGGCGTCAGAGTGGGCGAAGCGAAAGACCAGCCAGCTGTGGAACAGCTCGAGTTAGGAGCGGTGTTCGCGGCTCTTGCGGACCCACATCGGCGATCGATTGTCGAGGACCTTCTTCGGGAACCGGATGGGGCTCGGCGCAAGTGCTCAAGCTTCGGGGTGGGGGTCTCCCGGTCGACGATGACCCACCAATTCAAGGTCCTCCGTGAGTCGGGCCTGATCACTCAGTTCGACTACCGCAACCGAGCCGAGGTGATGCTGCGTCGAGCAGATCTCGACGCACGTTTTCCAGGGCTGCTTGATCTTGTAGCAGCTGGTAGCAAACGGCGAGCGTCCGCTCCGGAAGACGCCTCGGCTCGCGGCTAGCTTCTGTGGTGTGTCGACGCCAGCGACCCGTTTAGGGCTCTCGGAGGGAGTCCTAAACGGCAGCGGAGTAGGAAAGCCAGATTGCACAGCCCAAAGCTCACATCAGTCGCGAGAAGCAGGTTGTGTCCATGAAGATTGTGTACGGACCGGATTCGGATCTGACCGGCGTGTCGTAGCCCCAGTGAACGCGGCGTGACTCAGACCGACCATGGTCACTCGAGAAAGCACCACGCGATGACCAGTGCCCACGACTTCGAGGATCGCCCGGTAGCCCTCGGCGTTGACCCCGGCCGCGACCAGTGCGTGCATGTTGACCACCCCGCCCGTTCTCCCGGACCTTGAGCACCAAGGGCGTCGGCGGCGACGAATTGCGTGGCCGGCATCCAGGGTCGGCTGCGGAACGCCTCCACCTTCGCGTCGAGGTCATCGGCCATCACGGCCACCTTGGATTTCGACAGGCTGAGGATGCCGAGGGACTCGACGACCTTCTCCATCCGTCGGGGTCGAGACACCGAGCAGGTCGCAGGTGGCCACCACCGAGGTCAGGGCACGTTCGGCACCCTTGCGGCGCTGCAGCAACCGAGCACGGCGAACTGTGGGTATGGCCGCCGAGGTTCTCGTCCGAGAGCAGTCGATCGCGGTACAGCCCAAAAGTAGACTCTCGATCCGCGGCACCCCGCTGTTCGGTAACCTCCCAAATACAGGACGTGGCGGGGCACGGTGCCACGTTTCTTCCATCTCGACACGACAGATGCGAGCAGCTCGGTGAGGGCGGCCAGGGCCACCCGTCCCGGCCTGGAGAACTAGCCCGTTACCTTATTCACGGTCCTTCACAGAAGGGCTACGGTCGCCAGACCCGGTATGACTCCTTGCCCCTGTCTCTCGCATGATCCGGGGGGTGGTGTCGCCGGGTGTGGTGGCGTCGACGGACCGCTRATAGGGACACGGCCAACCGAAATTGGGTAGGTCTCTTTGTAACGTGGGTGCCGGGCGTCGATGCCGGATCGGCGACCGGCCGACCGAGACACAAGGGACGACCCCTGAATGGACTCGAACTATGCGGTGTACTGCGGCATCGACGTCGGCAAAGGCGAACACCACGCCGTCGGACTGACCGCCGCCGGAAAGAAGATCTACGACAMGGCGTTGCCGAACGACGAAGCGAARCTGCGGGCGGTCTTCGACCGCCTGGCCAGCCACGGATCGGTGCTGGTGGTCGTCGACCAACCCAAYACGATCGGCGCCCTGCCGGTCACCGTGGCCCGCGTAGGCGGCCACGAGGTCGGCTACCTGCCCGGACTGGCGATGCGCCGCATCGCCGACCTGTACCCCGGACAGGCGAAAACAGACGCCCGAGACGCGTTCATCATCGCCGATACCGCCCGCACCATGCCGCACACCCTGCGCCGGGTCGATACCGGCGACGAGGCCCTCGCCGARCTYGAGGTCCTCGTCGGATTCGACGACGACCTTGCCGGTGAGGCCACCCGGGTCAGCAACCGCATCCGAGGCCTGCTCACCTCCATCCACCCYGCCCTYGAGCGGGTCCTCGGCCCCCGCATMACCCATCCGGCGGTGCTCGAGATCCTCTCCCGCTGCGGCGGGCCGGCCGGAATCCGGCAGGCCGGCAAGCGCAAGCTCACCGCGATCGCGGTCAAGCACGCACCCCGAATGGGCGCCAGGTTGGCCACCGACATCCTTGCCGCCCTCGACGAGCAGGCCGTGGTGGTGCCCGGCACCGCGGCCGCCGAAACCGTTCTCCCCAAACTCGCGGATTCACTGAAAGAGACCCTGTTACAACGCAAAGCGGTCGCCGCGGACGTGGAGAGGGCCCTCGATGACCACCCTCTTTCCCCAGTCCTGACCTCGATGCCCGGCATCGGCGTCAGGACRGCAGCTCGGATCCTGATCGAGGTCGGCGACGGCTCCGCCTTCCCCTCCGCCGCCCACCTGGCGGCCTATGCCGGCATCGCACCGGTCACCCGAAAATCGGGATCCTCCATCCGTGGCGAGCACCCCGCCCGCTCCGGCAACAAGAAACTTGGGACGCGCCCTGTTCCTGTCCGCCTTCGCCGCCCTCCACGACCCCACCAGTCGCGCCTACTACGACAAGAAACGGGACGAGAAGAAGAAACACAACGCGGCCCTGATCTGCCTCGCCCGACGCCGCTGCGACGTCCTCTACGCCATGCTCAAGAACAAGGAACTCTACCGGAATCCAACCCCCTCAGCGGCTTGACGAAAACCATAGGGACACCCCCCCGGGATGCGGGGCATCGTCCGTCGTGAACGGCCGCATCCCGGTGGGCCCATGCGCGGGCAGCCCTGATCGTGGGCACAACGGCCTCGACGTCGCCAGCGAGGGCGGTGATCAGTCGTGACACTGTCGGGTCGGAGGCGCCGGCCCAAACAGCTCCGGCTGGGCGCGCTGCGGATCCTCGCCGTCGCAGGACGAGCCATCCGCACGGGCCGGAAGCAACTACTCCGACTTCCAGAGGCTCGCCATACAACCACCGCATCGATACCGCCTGGACCACGCTCCGCATCGCCCCCACCGACCACCCACGGAGAACTGGCGAAGCAGCGCCGGTGAGCTCCCGCACGCCATGCCCGAAGGACCTCGCTACCGGCCATCTATTCGAAGGTCAGTGCGCAAGACGAGGATCGAGACTAGGCCGGGACAAATGGCGGGAACACGACGAATGGTCGAAGCCCGCCCGCTACCCGGCCTCGACTGCCCCCCCTTGTGGCCAGACGACAGGCAGCACTGCCGAACCCACCCAGGAGGTGACAGCCGCGGCACTGCCCGCATAACGGCCGAACGAGAAACAGGCGGCAGTTCATACACGATGCCCTGAGAGATGATCCTTGGGGTCAATCGCTTGAGTCACAGCCTGTGTTCGTCATTTCGAATCATAGGGCTGGCGACTTCCACGTTGGAACGATGATGCGTCGAGGCCCGGGTCTCAGCTCGTGAGCTCAATATAAGTGCGCCAGCGCAGTGTCGGCGTCGAATCCGGCGAAGTCGTCGAGCGCACCGTCACGCAGTCGGCTGACCCAACCAGGATCGGCAAGCAACGCCCGACCGATGGCGACGATATCGAATTCGCCCGCATCGAATTGGTCGAGCAGCCGACAAACCGGGGCCGGGGAGATCCGCTTTGCCTCGCCGAGCGAGAACCCGAACTCGGTGTCCAGACCCACCGAGCCTACTGCGATGACCGGCAGCCCGGTCAGCTTCTTGGCCCAGCCCGCCATACCCAGCCGTGGATCGTCATCGGGAAAAGCAGGCTGATAGTGGCGACGAGTGGACGGGTGCAGCACATCGACCCCGGCCTCGATCAAGGGGGTGAGCAATTTCTCGAGATCGATTGGTGAGGACGCTAATTGGGCGTCATAGCGGTTGATCTTCCATTGCGAGAACCGGAAAATAATCGGGAAACCCGAACCGACAGCCTCCCGCACCGCAGCCACCACCTCGGCAGGAAACCGGGTACGTGCAGTGAGTGTTCCGCCGTAGCCGTCGGTGCGGCGATTAGTGTTCCCCCAGAGGAATTGGTCGAGCAAATAGCCGTGACCGCCGTGCACTTCAACGGCGTCGAATCCGGCGTCACGCGCGTTGCGGGCAGCCTTCGCATACACGTCGGCGAGCGCACCGAGCTCGTCGATGCGCAACGCCCGCCCGACCTGGTTACCTGCAACGTCGATACCCGATGGGCTGACCGCCTCCTGTCCTTCCCTCCCACCGTCGAGGACGTCTCGCTGCGAGCCCTCGTGCCACAGTTGAGCCGCGATAGCGCCGCCCTCGGCATGCACGGCATCGGTCACCGCGCGCCAACTCCGCAATACCTCGGCCCCATCGATAAGCGGAACGCTGTCCGGCCCAGCCGCCGGATGCGGGATGCGCACGCCCTCAGTGATGATCAGCGCGGTTCCACCTGCGGCCCGGCGGGCGTAGTAGGCGGCCACGTCCGGGCCCGGCACACCGTCTGGGGACGCGAACCTAGTCATCGGGGCCATTGCGAACCGGTTCGGCAGTGTCAGCGTGCCCACGCTCACCGGCGTGAACAAGGATTGCAGCCGCTTGTCGTCAATCACTTCCACCCTCAATCCCTCACCCTAGACAGCGCGTTAATATCCTGTTTCACTCGGGCCTCTTTCTCCGGGTGGACGCGTGGGACGGCGCCAACCCAGGTAAGCGTGAGATCCATCTCGATCGTCCCTATCTCTGCATCGGGTGCCCCGCCGAAAGCTGCTGCCACCCGTTCTTCTGATACTGCACACTTCCGCGGAGCCTTAGTGAATGGTGTTCAAACCTTGAACGGCTCAAGTCCGCCCCGGCGAGGAGGAACTGCGCCGCGGGCGTCACCGCCTCGGCCAATTCCGGAGTATTGCCCGCGCTGCTGGCGCCGCGAGAGCGGCCAAGGACACCGAGCCCGGGATGACGGCGGGTTTTCGATCCACTGTGCTCTCGGCGAGAACCGCGCCAACGGTCGACTGGGCATACGGGCGTCGAACACGGATGGCATGGCGCCGAGCCACAGAAGCGCCAGGTCGACTCCTGTCGGCGGCGGCGACCATGCCCGCTTCAGTGCGCCCACCTTGAGGCCCATGCCCGCCCTTGTCGGTCGGCACTGCCAGACCGTCGTCGGCAGGGCTCCGAGTCCGAATCGCTGGGCCAACCCCAACGCCGGAACCAACCCGGCCAAGGCAAGAAGATTGCGGTCTTCGAACGCCGGACGGTCACCGGGTGGGCCGGGATAGTGCACCTCAGAGACGCTCCCCGTTCTGGGATGGACCGGACCTTAGACAAGCCCAATCCTCCTGAAACGTAGGGCCATCTCGCCGTCACGACCCACCCCGTACCCTCTGGTCGGGTCGCCCGGGGGGGGAATCGCACCCCGGGCTCCCACAGATCCCGGCGTGACAAGTGTCCCGTCACCGGGCTCTTGTCATTCTGGTCACCAGACAGACGAGACGGATGGAGCCCATTTCCCAATGTGCGAACATGCGGGGACACCGTGCGGTGATCCCCTGCCAGCACTCGATGGTTTCTTCTCCGCTCGCAGCCGTTTGTATTCCTTGCGGATCCACCGCACCAAGTAGGCGTTGATTCGTGAGAGGACTTGATACAAGGCAGAGCGGTGAAACGCCCCCGTGATACTGTATCCAGCCCCGCACCCGGATTGATGCGTCGTGCGAGGTCGGCGAAGGCGTGACCGGTGCGGGTGTGCAGCCGCCAGGACCGCACCGCCGCACCGATCTTCTTCACAGCGTCCTTGCTGTCCGCGGGCACGAACGCGCTGAAGTGCTGCCCATTCCTGTGCGGCGCCCTGCGCTGGCGGAACGTGAACCCCAAAAACGTGAACGACGTGTGCTCGCGCGAGCCGCGCCGCGTGCCGTCCTTGCAGTAGACGATCCGTGTCTTGTCAGGATGCAACCGCAACCCGACCTGCCCATCCTGTTTGCTCAGCGACAGGCAGGGCCTTTACAGCAGATCGGCGTTCTCACGAGGTTCAGCGCTGAGGTGTCACATCTCGTATCCGGGTTCCAGTTAGGTCAAGAAGCCAATACTGCACGCTCACACCATCACTCTGGCCCTGTCTGACGGTCCTCCCAGTGTTACTGACGAAGAGGGGTATCACCGGATTGGACGCGCTGCCCACTCGTAGCCCAGTGGTCGACCTCGGACATTTCGGCCATCCCGGGTGCATAGGCGGCGATGTCGTCCGGGCGCGCCAGGCCGGCTCCGCCGGATGCGTAAGAACCACCATCGATGGCCAGGTTGAGCCCCGTAACCCAGGAGGCCTCGTCTGAGGCCAAGTAGACAGCCGCGCTTGCAATATCTTCGGGCTCTCCTAGGCGCGGAATCAGGTTCGGTGTCATGGTAACGCGCCGTTGTTCGGTGCCTTCCGTGCCGTAGAACAGCAGGCCATTCGGGGTTGCCACACAGCCTGGTGAGATCGTGTTCACCCGGATGTTCGCGCTGGCCACTTCGTTCGTCAGGCAGCTTGCCAACCGGATGACACCAGCTTTGGCCACCGAGTAGGCCTGGATGATGGGGAGGTTGCCCGGGTACCCCGTCCCTATATCGGAACCGGCCACCGAGCCCATGAAGATGATGCTGCCGCCGCCGCGTGCGCGAAGGTGGGGAATAGCGTGTTTGGAGACCAGGAAGGGAACGGTCAGTGTGTGGTCGAGGGTGAATTTCCAGTCCGCGAGGCTGGAGTCTTCGACCGTTCCCAATCGTAACTGCATCGCGCTGTTGTGTAGGACGTCGATGCCGCCAAATTTCTCGGCGGCGAACTCGAGTAGCTGGTGCGCGTCCTCCTCGTTCGAGAGGTCGATTGGGTGCAGCGATTCCATCCGTCCGCCGGCCGCGCGCACGATTGCGAGCGTTTCCTCGGCGGCTTCCGCGTTGATGTCGCACCCGACGATCGACGCTCCTTCGGCCGCGAACCGTAGCGCGACCTGCCGCGCCATTCCGCGGCCGGTACCGGTGATTACGGCGACTTTGCCCTCCAGACGACCAGTCATAGTGATCTCCTTGTCGAGTCAGTTTGTTTCGGATACTCGTAGATGAAAAGAACCGTCCGCGTGCCGCCTCTCGCCCGTGAGCTAGAGGGCGCTGTGTTCGTTCGGAGGCGGACGGCGACGAACGTACATCTCCATCTGAAGCGTCATGACAGGCTGCGAGTCTCGTGACGATAGGGTTCCGATGGTTGTCACGCGACCCCAGCGCGGGTGGGAATTGCCGATTGCGGTGATACTGAGAGTACCCCGCAGGTAGGTGTCGGCACGGACCGGTGCGCGGAACTGCACCTCACGCAGTGCTCGGCCTGCGACTATGTGCCAGTTTCCGAATACTTCGTTGACAGCGAGGCGTTGGAATACCGCGAGCGTGTGGACGCCGCTCGCGATTATCGTGCCGAAGTGGCTTGCTTCGGCGAGTTCGACGTCGGTGTGTATGTGCAGAGGATCCCAGTGGTCGGCGAACGACATGATCTCCTCCGCTGTGACGAGGTACTCTCCGAGGTCGTACTCGTCTCCTACGACGAGGTCCTCGGCATAGCGCAGTTGGCCGTCACCAGTCGCGGCATGGTTCATTCCGACTTCCTTCCCTGCTACGGCTGGGCGCTCTGCGCAGTGATTGCGGGTGACTTCGACGCCCCTGCCAGTCTTCCCGTGCGGTTACACGAAGTCGGTGTGCCGCGCGGGATGTTGGCCGGTCGCGGTCTTTGGTCGCGTTGCTCTGAGTAGCCCGTACGAGCACATCCCAGCGATTGCCAAGGGCACCAGTACTGCGATGTACAGATCTTTCGGTGACATGAAGCCGATTGCGTACCCGCCGAGGATGGGCGACAGGATCGATCCGACTCTGGCGACGCCTAGCATCGTGCCGAACCCTTTGGCTCGTATCCGTATTGGGTACACGGTGGTTGCGATCGCGGTGAAGGCCGTCAGTGAGACGAAGACGAACAGACCCAGCAGCAGGGCCATGGTCAGCGCGAAGGGGCCCTGCAGGGTCAGTGCGAAGGCAACCAGGGCAGCCATGCCCAGGGCCATCGACATCCAGGATATTTGGGCAGACGGCCGCTTGAGGCCAAGAAATCCGTACAGGATGGCCCCGATCATCGTGCCGACCGACAGCATGATGCCCACTAGCGCCCCGCTACCGGTGTCTCCGGTCTCATTCTTGATCAACTGAGGGGTCCAGGAACCGATGAAATAGAACGCGGCAGTGCAGAATCCATAACCAAGCCAGAGGAGCAGGGTGGTTACCCGCAGTCCTGGTCCGAGGAGTTTCGTATCCGATTGATCGACTATCGCCTCGTCGGCTAGAACACCACCATTGAGGAGTCCTTCCTCCAAGTTGACCCGCGTAGACAACTTCTCGGCCGTCTCCTGCGCCGTGTCGTCCGACGACCGTCGAAGGTAGGCCACTGTTTCCGGAACGGAAACGGCGACAACGACGGTGACAGTTGCGCTGAGCGCAAACCCTACCCAGAACAACCCTTTCCATCCGCCTGCGGCTTCGATCACCGAGGCACCTGCCAGGCCTGCGACGAAAGTTCCCAACGGGTAACCGAAGAGCACCACTCCCACCGAGAGGCTGCGGCGAGATGGTGGAGACATTTCCTGGGCGATGACCATAGAGATTGCACCGAGCACACCGATTGCCATTCCCGTAACGAATCGGGATGCGATCAACACCGAGTAGTTGGGGGCCAGTGAGGAAACAAGGAGGCCGGCGGTGTTGAGTACCAGCGCGCCGAGCAACGTCGGGCGACGCCCATGGACGTCGGCCATCCGTGCCAGGAAGAAGGCCCCGACGCCGATGCCCACCAAGGCGGCACTGATCAAGTAGCCCTTGCCGGACGCTGTTGCGTACCCCTCGGGGAGGTTGGGAAGGGCGTACCCCATGATGAACAAATCATAGCCGTCAAGCAGGTTGACGAGCGAGCATACTAAAACGATCGCTATCTGATACGGCGTCATGGACGCCATCGAGCGAGCCCCACTGAGGGTCATGCCGACTCCTTCTCGAGTCACGGGTTGATCCGACTTGGTTGAATCCCCAAGATGCCGTCGACGGGGAGTCTCGGGGAACGGGCGGATGTTGATCGCCCGGAATCGGACGGTCTGGTCTCGGCGGTCGCTGAAGCACTGTCACCGGTTTATCGCCTGGATCCCCACGCGTGGAGCGCTAGCCCGACATTGGTTGAAGTAGTTTGACAGTGGTTGTTGAGCGCGTAAGCCCGCTGGACCCCAAGTTGTCTCCGCGAATTCGACGGAGGGTCGGGCGGACGCTGCGGCCCGGAACGCTTGGGCTAGGAGGTTGCGCGGTTCGCCTCGGCCAGGGCATCGGTGAATGAACGACGGCTAGACGGCTCGTGTTGTGTGCCGCTCGCTGCCACGGCCAACCATCTTGCATTGGCTCGTGCAAGAGCGATATTTGTAAAGATTCTTTGGATCGATTCGGTGGCGCGGCGGGGTGTGATCAGACTGACACATGCAATGACAGCATGAATGATGAGCAACGGCATTTGGGAGGCCTTCTAGGTTTGCGGCGCGATGCCGAGTGGGGGAACGGGATACCCCTCGCACGGAGGGTCCGATGCTACCTTCTGCACCAGCACGGCCGTCAGAAGACTCATAGGACAGGGACGTAGGGTCAACCGGGGCAGTCAGTCGAGATTGCTGCCACGGAGCGGATGGGCTGGAGAGGGATGATTTCGAGGTTCGACTGCAGCAATGTCGTACTATCGGCGAAAAATGCTTTCATGTAGGGTTTTTCGAGGTGCTCACGGATTGCGGCACCGTTAGCGTAGAGCTCGTAGAATGCGATGCTGTCGGGCCTGGATGCATCATGATGGATCTCGTACACAAGGATGCCGGGCTCGGCGCGACTCGGGTCTCCCAGGGAGAGCATCCGCTCCATCAGGATGTGGCGTGTTCCTTCCTTGGCTCGCGCGTAACCGTAAAACGCAACCGGTGTCTCGCTGGACAACAACTCGGCGGGGACGATCTCTGACACGGCATACCTTCCTATCAGCCCGCATCGAGCGAACAACGCCCTCGAGCGCGGGTTCGAATCGAACCTGGGGTGGCGAACCATCGCAGCTTCCTGACCACCGAAGACGGTGCACAACAGGTGCGCAAACTACAGAAGCGGATATCCAGCGGTAACCTCCAGCTGGGTTCCGGTGACGAATCGGCCACTCTCCCCTACCAAGTACAGGACGGCGCGGGAGATGTCGGCCGGGTCCACCCACGGTGTATCGAGTGCAGCGAGTGTCTGGAACACGGGTTCGACGCTGTGGCGCGTGGGTTGATCCACGTCCGGCGCGAAGAGATCGTAGATCATCGAGTTCTGGATCATCGGGGTATCGCAATTGGTCGGGTGGATGACGTTCACCCGAATCTGATGGCGTGCCAGTTCTTTGGCCAAAGCCTTTGCTACACCGACAACACCGTGCTTCGAGGCGATGTAGTGCACCATCGACTCAACGGGAGTAAGGGTACTGGCCGAACCTATGAATACCATCGATCCACCGCGTCCACCATCGACAATATGCTTCGAGGCGGCCTGCGCCGAGAAGAACGCGCCGGACAAGTTTGTGCCCACCACGGTGTTCCACTGCTCGGGCGTGATCGATTCTGCCGCGGTGATTTCGCATACGCCGGCATTAAGCACCGCGATGTCCAGTCGCCCCAGATCGCGTACCGCCCTCTCGACACCCTCCGCAACCGCGGACGGATCGCGCACATCGCATTCGAGGCGGTAAGCACGCTGTCCGTACTTCTCCACAAGACCGACCGTTTCGTCGAGGTCCTCTGCCGTCGACGTCGGATATGGCACGGTTGCAACCTGTCTGCAGATGTCGAGCACGATGACGTCCGCGCCCGACTCAGCGAGGAAGGTGGCGTGCGAACGGCCCTGCCCTCGGGCCGCCCCGGTGACCAGAGCGACTTTGCCTGTCAGGTCATGCATTCTCTATCTCCCCGTCCGATCGACTCGCAGGTCGGTCTTCTCGTGATCTGTTGTCGTAGAATAGATATTGTTGCCGCGGAGCCGTTCGGTGTTACCCGTTCGGTTTCTTGCGGTTTGTACTCCCCAGGGTTCACGCAATGTTGTTGGCGAGAGCCCGGCAGAAACGTGCAACACTTCGCCGGTGACCATGCGAGCGTCGTCCGACAGGAGGTACCGGTAGGCGTTGGAGACGTCCTGGCAGTCCACACCTGCGACGTCGAGCGGATGCATGGTTTTCATTCGTTCGATCATCTGCTCGCGCTTCGGGTTCTCGATGTCCGGGCAGAAGAGTTTGTAGGCTTCCTCGTTGTTGTTCATCGAGGGAAGGTCACCGGAGTGACATTCGTCGGGGCCACACAATTGGCGCGTATACCGTATTCGCCGTATTCCATTGCTAGGGTCTTCATCAGTCCGATCCTGCCCACTTCGAGGCGCCGCAGTCCGAGATGTGGGGGTAGGCGGCGCGGCCTGCGGTGGACGAGGTGATCACGATGTTGCCTTTGCGCTTCGCGACCATGTGCGGCAGGGCGGCGCGACACACGTTGAAGACGCCGGTCAGGTTGGTATCAATGACCGTACGCCACTGTTCGGGGGAGATGTCTGCCAGCTTGCCGAATTTCAGGATGATACCTGCACTGTTCAGCAGGTGAACGATTTGTCCGAGTTCATCGATCGTCTGTCGCGCAGCGTCCACCATAGCTTCGTCATCGCGAACATCCGCGACGATGCTGATGCACTTACGTCCCACGTCGGAAACCATGGCGCGGGCCTGTTCCAACTCCTCCTCGGAGCCGCCTGGGTAGTTCTGCCCCGCGACATCGGAAACGCAGTTGTCCACAAGTGCGATGTCCGCCCCCTCGCGTGCCAGTGTCAGAGCGTGGGATCGACCTGAGCCCTTTACTCCGCCGGTGACGAGTGCAACCGTTCCATCCAGCTTCCCCATGCTCTATCACTCACCTGTTCTCGAAGTTTGACTGGAGGTATCTATGCGTGCCGTACGCGTGATGTGTATCGAAGAACCGCTCGGTGCCCGTGTTCTATCGAAACCAATTGCAGTACAGGCACTGTCGAATACGCGAGCTGACCGGTGGCACAGGATATCTTTTTGTGTGCGACTCACCGGACATTGAATCCGACTCTTGAGTCGTAATATCGACCCACTGGTTAGTAACCTAGTTCCAGCGCATGGATGTGTCAATGGTCACAGACGCCCAGATCTGGCGAGGTGCCCTGCCCGTGTCCGGATCTATACGCCGGTTTGGGCAGAGCAGCTGCAGTATTGAAACGCCGGACGAGTCCCACACGCGAGTTATATTCTCGCATGCGTGGATTCGTCCGGCGTTGACTGTCACGTACCGCGGCTGGGGATCAGCTTCTGGCGACGAGGATACTGTCATGGTTCGAACTACAACGACGTTGGCCATCAGCCTACGCAGCAGCTGTTGCAGCTCGACGTCTCCGCGGGGAGCTGTTGCAGCTCAGCGGTTTCCCCGCGGAGTTGTTTCGGTGGGTCCTGACAACGGCGGAGCAGGCTGAACTCTCACGTCGTCGACATCCCGCCGTCGACCAAAATGGTCTGGCCGGTGACGTACCCCGCTGCGGGCGATGCGAGCCAGACCGCGGTTGCGGCGAGTTCCTCGGGCTTGCCCGCTCTTCCCAACAAGAACCGGGGCTCGAGCGAATCGGTCACATACTCTGGGGAGTACGACTCCGTCATTTCGGTCTCGAAGAAGCCCGGCGCAATCGCGTTTACTCTGATTCCCGGCTTTCTGCCCCACTGCGACGCGAGGTCACGAGTGAGTCCAACGAGGCCGGCCTTGCTTGCGGTATAGGCCGCCTGGGGCAGTGCGGCAGTAGTGAAGCCGAGAACACTCGAGATGTTGATGATCGAGCTCCCCTGCGTCATCACTTCGGCGCAGGCTTGGGCCATCCAATAGCTACCTCCGAGATTGACATCTACTACCGCCCGGAAGGCATCGGGGCTTTCCCGCGTAGCCGGGACTGCGCTCGCCATACCGGCATTGTTGACGAGGATGTCCACACGACCGAACCGTGCCATCGCCGCCTCGACCAGATCTACGCACTGTCGAGGATCGGCCACGTCGGCGTTCTGTACCAGGGCCTCGCGCCCGTACCCGCGTACCGCCTGCGCGGTTGCCTCCAAGCGGTCGACCCTGCGCGATGCCACGATTACGTGGGCTCCGGCGCGGGCCATGGCCGTGGACAGCGATACGCCTAAACCTGCTGACGCCCCAGTGACGATCGCAACTCGATCGTCGAGGCGAAACATTTCCGCGAAGGCGCCTAGGTAGTCGGCCGCCTCTTGTTCGTGCATTTCACTTCCCTCTTCGAAGTCAGCCTCGACCCGAATTTCGACGGCTTACGCCGTACCGACCGACTCTGCTGAAAGTTTCGTCGACACTTGAGGCTTGGCTACCGCTGTCGACACCTGGAGCCGGGACCGGTCTATTGACCAACTATTGGGAGCGCTCAGACGGGTGAGGGAGCCTCACCACGGCGGTCGAGAAGACGCTTGACCTTCCCCTCTCCTCCCAGCCCAGTCTGAGGAGCGAGGGATCCAGCAGGGACGATCGTCACCTCGACCGAGACACCGAAGGTCGACTTGAGACGATGCTTCATGTCTTCCTGGAGAGGTGCTGTGTCTTCGTCGTTCGCCTGCTCGATCAACACGGTCATTCGTTCACGGGAACCGAGACCCTCGCCGACGTTCTCCACCACGCACAGGAACTCGCCCGTCGATCGCGCGTCGCCCTGGACGACGTCCTGTGCTGACCGCGGATACACGCTTGTCGCTCTCAGTTTCACCATTTCGTCGAGCCGGCCCAAAAACCCGGACAGTTTGCTCGTCCGGGCACCGCACGCGCACGCTGCGCGCTCGGAACTACGCATACGGTCTTTGAGGTCGTATCTGATGATGGGTGGAACCGAGCGATGCAGGCTTGTGACCACGATGTCGCCATCGTGCCCTGGGCCGAGGATGCGTCCGGTCTCGCTGTCGGCGATCTCGACGATGGCGGTGTCGTCGTTGACGTGCAACCCATCTTTTGCAGCACATTCGTATCCGATGAGGCCGACTTCATGGGTTCCGTAGTTGTCGTAGACCGGAACACCCCATGCATCTTCGAGCAAGTCGCGCAGGTGTCCTTCTGTATCCACCCCGAGATAGGTATGGATGAATCGCGTGGACAGATCCTTCTTGAGGTCGATGCCAGATCGATCAGCTTCTTGCGCCAGGATTTTGAGGTACTCGCCGAAGGCGACCCAACCACTTGTTCCCCAGGAGCGCGCCAGCTCCAGTTGCCTTGCCGAACTGGTGACGGCCCCTGAACCGGTGGTCAAGGGGATCATGCCGCACCAGTGCATGGCGGCGGTCGACGAACACCATGCGGTGTTGGCCAAACTGTTGGTGAGGGTGATCTGTAGGATGTCCCCGACCTCGGCCCCCTGCGCAACGAAAGCTCGGGCGAATTGAATTGCCTGCACTTCCCACGCTACGGGATCGAACAGTGTCGGCCGCGGCAGCCCTGAGGTGCCACCACTGGATTGAATCTTCAGCGGTGTTCGCATCGCGTCCAGTGCGAAGTTCTGATGGTTTCCGAACGGCGGGTGCTCCTCGATCGAGTGCTTGATGTCCTCACTGGTGAACGTAGGGATCTTCTCGAGGTCGTCCAGGCCACGTATGTCTCCCGGCTGCAAACCGGCGTCCGACCACCGCTCGCGATAAAACGGGACCGCCCACGCGTCGGCCACACGTGCGAGAAAGCGTGATTCCTGAATCTGTCGCATCTCGTCGTCGGACCGTGCCGACATGACGGAGTTGAACAGGGGCGGCGGCGGGTAGTCCTCGGTGAGCTGACGCCAGTCGATGCTCGACCAGTAGTAGGGAATTTCGTTCTTCGACATCAATGCTCCTGAAGCTGTCGTTAATGCCGGCAGTGTGTGCGCCGGTGGTGTTGTAGAAGTACTCGGCTCAAGCAGTGACGAATTGGTAGGCGTTGCCGTCGCTCACGATACGACCGACACTGTTCCCGGCGAAGTGCGTGCCGAACACAAGAACATCACGGTCTGCAACCGACGCGAGGAACTCCTGACGCCGAGCGGAGGACAGCTCACGGTCCCAGTCACCTCGCGAACTCCACGTGGGATGGGCGGCCTGAATCGGGTGATGCACGAAATCACCAGTGATGAACCCGGTCTCACCCTTCGATTCGATGGTGAGACTGTGATGGGACTTGGTATGGCCAGGCGTGGATGTATACCGCACGCCCTCGCAGATGGTGTGGTTGACCGGAACGAGATCGACGAGGCCCGCCTCGACACACGGTTGGATCGACTGCGCGAACACGAGACGCGTCTGCCGGTGGATGTCCGGGTCCGCTCCGTTGTACGTGACGGCATGCCCGAGGTCGTCGGAGACGGCGCCGCCCTCAGTGAGTCCCTTGTGGTACTCGAACTCGTCCTGAACGAAGGTGTACCGGGCGTTCGGGAAGGTCGGCACCCATCGGTCACCGTCGAGCACGGTGTTCCATCCCACGTGATCGAGGTGCAGATGTGTGATGGCGACGTAGTCGATCTGTTCGGGCTTGTAGCCGGCATCCGCCAGTCGATCCAGATAGGGGGTGTCCAGGCCACCCCAGGCCGGGATCAGCGGTAGGTCCTTGTGATTTCCGCACGCGGTGTCGACGAGCACGACAGACGACCCGGTGTCGACGACGAACGAGTGAACGCTCCAGAGTGTCTGCCCGTGTTCGTTGGCGTAGTCGGGGTACAGCCACGGAACGGCCTTGACCGCATCCGGCGTTGCCTCTGCGATCAGTCCGTCGAGCTCACCGACCTCGACCGCGATTTCGTTTACCTGGGTGATTTTCACATCACCGATCTGCCAGCTATGAGTCATGGTGTTTGCTTCTTTCGTTCAGTGTGTGTGGTGCTTGTTCAGACAGCGCGGCCGGCCATTTCGCCTTCGTAGATCGCCTCGTCCACCCGGCGGGGTGCCAAGCAGTCTCCTACGGCCGTCACGTCGAACTGCGCTTCCAGTTGGGGTAGCAGGGCCGTATCGGCATCGCGAAGCATGACGGTCACGAGAGACTGCGCCGGCACCACTCTGGCGGCACCATCCCAGATGCGATTCAGTACGACGCCGTCCGAATTCACTTCGGCGACAATGTGTTGCGGTGTCAGTGTCACCCCCTGCGCATACAGCCTCGGATAGAGATGCCCGACATCGAGGTTGAAAAGCGTGTTGTCGCCCAAGAACAGCTTCGAGGAAACCACTTCGACCTTCTTGCCCGCATTCGCGAGAAGCTCCGCCAGTCCCAACGCGAGGTACTCGCCCGTGTCGTCGATGATGACCACGTTCTCCCCACATGCCGAGGGATCCTCGATGGCCTGGAGCGGATTGAGCACGCGGATACCCTCCAACCCCGGGATTGTCGGGCGGGCGGCCAGGACGGCGGAGAACCCGTCGGTGCGCCAGGTCGATCCGGATGCAAGTATGACGTGGTCCGCACCGACTTCATGCACGCTCTCGATGTCGGCGGTCGTATTGAGACGGACATCGACCTTGTACTTTTCGAGCATGCGCTCCATGTCTTTGACCATGACGGACCACCGGCCACGCGTGGGCAACTTGGCGGCATAGCGAATTTGTCCGCCGAGCGTGTCGCCGCGCTCCATCAATACGACGTCATGCCCTCGCGATGCGGCAACTTCCGCTGCCCGCATACCGGCGGGGCCGCCGCCGATGACGAGCACCTTCCGGGGGGTGGAGGCCAACTCCAATGTTCCGCTGCCGAGATCTTTCTCGCGCCCAGCAGCGGGATTCTGCGTGCATGTCAGCTCCCAGCCCTTGGACATCCGGCCGATACAGCCTTGATTGGCCCTGACGCAATGCCGAATTTCGTCCTCGCGTCCGGTCTGCGCCTTCTGCACCAGGAAGGGATCTGCGATGTGTGCTCTGGTCATAGCGACGAGATCGGCGTCACCCGAGGTCACAATCTGTTCGGCGACCGACAGCTCGGTAATTCCGTTTGCGGTCACGACCGGATAGTTTCCGACGACCTTCTTCGCGCGGGCAGCCAGGTCGACCAACTGGGGGCCGGGCAGGCTCATGGGAGAGACGACGCGATCGAACGTGGAAGCGTTCCCTGCGCTGATGCTGAAGTAGTCGAACAATCCCGAGTCCGCCAGGTTCTTGGCGATCTTCTCGCCCTCGGCCTCGTCGATACCGCCCGGAACGTATTCGGTGAGCGATAGTCTCACGCCGACCGCGAAGTCGGGTCCTCCCTCTCGGCGCACCGCCTCGGCGCACTCGCGAACGACGCGGCATCGATTTTCGGTGCTGCCGCCGTACTCGTCCGTGCGACGATTCGTCAGTGGGGAGAGGAAACTGCACAGGAGATACCCGTGAGCGGCATGTACCTCGGCTCCGTCGATACCGGCAACCCGTGCGTTGCGTGCACTTCGGCCGAATCCCGCGACGAGCTGCTCGATGTCGGCGTGCGACATCGCGCGGCCGATCTCACCGTAAGTAGTCGAGGGCAGACCCGAGGGACTCCAGAGCGCCCTCCAGTTCTCGAGAAACATGCCGTTGTAGTCTTCCACGCCGAAGTGTGAAAGGTCGACGAAAATTTTGGCTCCATGGCGGTGCACGGCTTTCGCCAGTCGCTCGTACACCGGTATCACCTCGGTGGGCCATCCCTGGTGGGTGCGGTACCCCAGTCCGCGACTCGTTGCATGCACGGCTTGAGCCTCGGTGAGAATGAGCCCCGCCCCTCCCCTCGCCCGCTCCTCGTAGTAGTCGATGCTCTGTTGAGTCATCAGGTTGTCTTTGTCGCCGTACATCAGCGCGTGTGCGGTGACCACGATGCGGTTCTTGACACTGACCGGGCCCAGTTCGATGGGCTGCCAGAGCGCCGGATGCTTGGTCATGATGTTTCCTCGTCTCGTCGCGGCTCGACTGTTCCATCCGGGGGCTGACCGGAGAGTCGAAAACCCAACCGATTGTTCAAAGCCGATAATGGCGTAGGTCACACAGGCTTGTCAATAAGGTGTGGCTCACCTGAACGGAATCCGCCGCGCAACGATGTTCCGGTAGCCCATTCGCCGTGCTGTCGCTCCACTGAAGCGTCCTGTCGTCGCTGGTGTGTTCGGTGCACCGATAGGCCTGCGGCCGTCTGGGCCGGTCGTGCCTCGGCGGCAGCGGGCGATCGATCACCGCGGTCGCTCAGAGGCTGGCAGGGGGCAGTTCAGAAGATGATTCGGCCGACGGTTTCTGCAACCAGGGCCGGTTTTTCTTCGCCTGCGATCTCGAGGGTGTTTGTCGTGACGATCTGAAGGGCCCCTCCGGGTGTGTCCCCGACGGAGTTCAACGTCGTCCGCAAACGAACGTGGGCCTCGACCTTCACCGGGTTGACGAATCGAACTCTGTTCAATCCGTAGTTGATCGCCAGCGTTGTGTTCTCGATCGTGTATATCTGCCAGTTGAGCAACGACACGAGAGACAGGCTCAGGAATCCATGAGCGATGGGGGCTCCGAACGGGCTCTCGCGTGTCGCACGTTCGACGTCCACATGGATCCATTGATGGTCCCCTGTGGCGTCGGCGAAGGTGTCGATGCGTTCTTGCGTGATGTGCAGCCAGTCGCTGGTGCCCAAGTCCTCTCCGATAGCGGCTTTCAGTTGATCCGGTGATGTGAAGACGCGCATTGGTGCTGAAGCTCCTTCAGAGATGAACCGGCCCGGTCGCGACACGCACCCGTCATGGGGTGACCAGTTTCAAAGCTGTGCCCACTGCGGACAGCCGGTCGGCGGCGTGCAGGCCATCCCACATGGCATTGTCGAGACGTCGGGGTGCCAAGCAGTCGCCGATGCGAACCACACGATGGTCATCGCCCAACTGCTGGTACAGGGTGTCGTCGACGGCGCTACCGGTTGCCAGAACCACGGTGTCGAAGCTGCCCAGTTCGACGGGCACGCCGGAGAATACATCGTAAGCTTCGACTGTCTTATCTCGAATGGTGCCGATCCAGGTGTGGGGCCGTAGCTCTACCCGTGCATTGCGCAACCGCTTGTACAGGAATTCCTGGCCGGCCCCGCTCCAGAGTCCCACCGAGGTCGACCTCGTCACGATGGTCACATCTAGACCGTTCTCTGCGAGGTATTCGGCAGCCGTGGTCGCGTGCCCCTGAAAATCGTCCTCGACGACGAGAACTCTGTTCCCCACCGACGCGGTCGCGTCGAACACTTCCCATGACGTGACGACATGCGGCAAGTCGTGTCCTGGTACGGCCCTGGCATCCGGTCGGTGAGTAGTGAAGCCGGTCGTCCACGGCCTCGAGCCTGTTGCGAGAAAGACGTGATCGAAAGTAGAGAGGTCGTCGACGGTCGCTGTGACACCCAGGTGCACCTCGACACCCAGGGTGTTGAGTCGGCGACGTAGATGTTCGATCAGCAGTCGAAACTCCGATCGACTTGCCGAGCGTGACGCCAGCTCGATTTGGCCACCCAACGTCTCGCGGGTTTCGAACAACACGACGTCGGCGCCGCGTTCGGCGCAGGCTGCCGCTGCCTGCATGCCTGCCGGGCCACCACCGACGACCACGACCGATTGTCGGGTGACCTGCCCCCGGGTACTCGACCACTCGAACCCGACCCGAGGGTTGACGGTGCATTCCATCTGTCCGCCTTGAGCGGTCTTGCCGACGCAACCCTGGTTGCAGCTGATGCATGGTCGAACCTGGCTGAGACGGCCTGATGCGACTTTGGCCGGCATGGATGGGTCTGCGATCAACGCCCGATTCATCCCCACCATGTCGGTATAGCCCTGCGCCAGAATCGACTCGGCGACAAGAGGGTCCTTGATTCTCGTGGCGACAATGACCGGGATGGACACCGCATCTTTGATCGCTCGGGCGGCGTCGACGAAAAGTCCGGTGTCGTGCCCCATATCGGCAATCCACAGTGGATAGTTTTCGTTGCTTGCGCCGCTGACATTCAGATAGCTGACCCCACCGGTCTGCTCCAACAGTGTCGCCGTGATGATGGCGTCGTTTGGGGTGTTACCGCCGGCAATCATGTCGTCGCCGTTGATGCGCACACCCACCAGGAAGTCCGCGGAGACCACTGACCGGATACGTCGGACAATCTCACACACGACGCGTGCGCGGTTTTCGTGTGAGCCACCCCATTCGTCGTGGCGATGGTTCATCTGGGGAGAAACGAATTGGGCGAGTCCGTAACCCTGCGCTGCGAGGAGTTCGACTCCATCCCAACCGGCTTGCTCCATGAGCGCCGCGGACCGAGCGAAGCTCGAGATCATGTCTTCGATCTCCGATGCTTCAATCTTCTTGGGTATCTCCCGAACAACAGGGTCGGGTAGAGGCGACGCTGACAGAAGCGGCAGATGGCTCAGACGTGAGGAACCTTGGCGGCCGCCGTCCCAGAGCTGCGCCAATAGCAGCGAACCATGCGATTGGACAGCCTGTGCGAGCTTGCGATGGCCCTCGACCGCCTCCGGGGAGAAGGCGTAGTTTTGTCCTCCTCCGGTCTTCGACCGATCCCATGCTGCCATGTTTCCGACGACGATCATTCCCACGCCGCCCGCCGCTCTTTCGGCGTAGTAAGCGATTTGCTGTTCTGTGACCATTCCGTTGGACGCGTAGTACGTGCCATGCGGGGGTGAGACGATGCGGTTCTTCACTACTCGAGAGCCGATACGCACCGAACTTGTCAGGTGCGGGAATGCCATCCCGTCTTTCCACTCTTCGATCATGACCGTGTCCTTTCTGGATCGGCAGCCTCGAGTAGCCCCCGGGCAGCGCTGACGGTGGAGGTGAGTTCATTCATGGACGCGCGATCGAACGGCGACGACGGCAACTCACCGCCGAGTAACCGCGCGTCTTTGAGCAGGAGGTCGACTTGATTGTCCGAAAGGGTGGCCAGGGCGTCACCGGCCGCACTCGATCCTGAGGACGCCCGGATGACTTCGCTTGCGATCGACGGGTCGACTCCCTGCTCGTGTGCGGTAGTAAGCCCCACTGCCGCACTCAGCACATTGCGGGCGGCCAGGGTGTTGTTGATCAACTTGAGCAACGAGGGTTGACCGACGGTGTCGAACGGGAACAGTCTCGCAAAGACGTCGTGCAACAGGGCTTCTTCGAGGGCATCGGGTTGCGGACCTGCGATCAGACCGGTGAGTTCGCCTTCTCGCGCCCTCACCTCGCCGCCTGAAACGGGTAGCTCGAACAGACGCCACGCTCGATGCGCGTCGACGACGCGGCGGGCGTCCGATGGAGTCATCGTGGTGACGATGAAGGCGCTGGCGCCGTCGTCCATCGCCGACCGCACGCTGTCGTCGGACAACACCGCTTCGATTTGTTGCACCGTTCGCACCGCGATGAACATGCACCGGACATCGCCCCAGTCGATACCATCGAACGAGGACACCGCCCGACTTCCCGTTTGCTCCTGCCACTCGCTCGCACGGACCCCGTCGACGTCCATGCCGATGATGTATCGGCCTTGTTCGGCCATGTGACGGGCAATTCCACCGCCAATGCCGCCGAGTCCGACCACCACTACCTGTGTGCGGCGATGCGCATAATTATCGGCCTGTTCCATCGTTCATCCACCTCACCTCGACATGGGACGTTTCGCTGGTCTGTTCCGGATCGACGGCCGTGGGAATGGCGAACGAGGACGGCGTATCGGAGCTCGTCACCGGCCGCGTCCGCGCCGTTGTCCAATCCGCGGTAAGCCGCGCCGGTGTCGACGCTGCTGCGTCCATCATACGACTGAACCTACCCATAGGTTGAAAACCCGACTGTGAAGTCGACTCAAGTTGTATCATTCTTCTGACGCGGATTCCAGGGTTCCCAACGATTCGTGCGTCGAGGGGTGCCCGGTTCGACCCTGGACGACAGCCGCGTCGACCCCTCGGTCAGATGGCGTGATGTCGCGACCTGCGCGCGTGCCACTACGGTTCCGCTGCCGCGGGCTCGCCGAACGAATCCGACCGGCTCCTTGAATTATCGACCCCCGGGTCGGTACTGTCTCGGTGCAGACCCTTGAAGGTCAGCGTTCTGTACGCGCCCACCTACCAGCGCACGCCCACTGCGGCGAGGCCCCCGTGCAGATGTCCAGCGCGACAGCGAATTACACGACAACGCAACAACAGGAGACGAAGATGAGCCTCGCAGTCAATGGAATCAACATCGCCGTTCGCGACCTAGCGTCCGCGACCGAGCGTTACGAACGCCTGTTCGATGTCAGGGGCGAGCACGTCGGCCCCGACGGATTTGCGTTCCCCGGCCTCGAGGGTACGAAGCTCGACGTGGGGGGCTTCATCATCAGTTTGATCGCCTCGACCCAGGAGGGCACGTCGGTGGCGCGCTTTCTCGAGCGCCACGGTGAAGGCGTCTTTCTCTTCTCTGCGAAAGTAGACGACCTCGATATCGCTACGGACGAACTGAAGCAGCAGGGATTGTCGCCCCTGCTCGACGAGGCTGTCCGCGGAGACTTCGGGGCAGTCAACTTTTACCACCCCCGAGCACTCCACGGCGTGCAGCTCGAACTGATCGAGCATGCGTGACCAACGGGGCGCGTAGCTGCACTAACGCCGTCGTCGCGCTGATTGCAGTGCCCACCCGGTACCGGCTTGGCTGCGGCGGTGTCTATCCTCGGAAGCTATGACAACGGCTTCTGATCGTGCGGACGCGGCGGCTGCAAAGAGCGCCGGTGGTTCGGTACGCAATTCCGTGATGCGTGACCGCATCACAGAGGGTGCGGCCCGACTCTTCCAGGCCCGGGGGATCAACGGAGTCACCATGCAGGAAGTCGCTGCGGAGGTGGGGTTGTCGAAGGCGTCCATCTACCACTACTACGAAAACCGAGACGACCTGCTCCGACACGTCTTCGGGGACTGGGCAAGGGGTGAGGTCGAGAAAGCCCGGGTGATCGCTGCATCGGATGCCGACGCAGCTACCAAGCTCACAGCTTTCATTCGTTTCCACCTGAACTCCCTGGTCGATCACCTGGACCTCTACTCACTGACTTTTCGCGAAGAGAGCGAGCTTCCCGACGACGTCCGCGACGAGTTCCGAGCAGCCAAGCGCGAGCATGATGTGCTGATCCGGCAGATCATTCGAGAGGGCGTAGAGGCTCGCATCTTCGAACCAATCGATGAAACCCTGGCAGCATTTGCGATCGACGGCATGTGCAACTGGATCTGGAAGTGGTATCGCCCGAGAGAAGACGGTAAACCCGCTGACGACATCGCCGAGACCTTCGCCCACTTGATTCTGCGCGGAGTCATGACGACCACGTCGACGGCGTCCGCCGGCTGGCCCGAAGACGTCCAGGGCGTGGATGGTGCGCTTGCCTACCACGCCCGCGAGATACGGCATCACACAAGCCAGCTCGAACTCTTGTTGAGGAATCGGTAAATTTCAGCGCGTCGCCTTGAGTGGTTCTTCGAGGTACGCCTCTGACCCTCTCTGAGCGTCGGTACTGCACGCCCTTTAGACGGATCCCCGAGTTGACCGGGGTGCCACTCGTCGGCGAATGAGGCGGCCTCCGGCACGCGAATGGGCGGCTGTCGGACTGGGGCAGCACAGGGGTGCGTCCACACTGCACGGCCCCGACCAAGGACATCTCCGCAGACTTGCCTGGCGCCGCGGTGGGAGCGGTTGCGGCAGCAGACTATGGGCCCGACCGCGGTCGGCTGCGGATCACTCACACGACCCTTCCGCGCGCCGCACTCCGGCGTGCACCTGTTCGAGACGCACATGTTCTCGGCGTCCGCAGGGCAGGACGCAGACCCGCCGCAAGTCGGCCCAGTCGAACCGGCGCAGACTGCAAGTTCGGCGCTCGCGGTCGAGTCATACGTGTCGAAACCCGCTGAACAAGCGGTCCTGCTGCCGCACACCCAGGACCGCGTATTCGCCTGCGGCCGTTATGTAAGCACGCCGCATTTGGCTTATGACAGGCCTACTTGACCACCACTCCCGGCGCAGCCATACTGCGATAAGTAGACCGCAAGATCGAATATTCGACCCACTGGTCGACAACATGAACGGACGAAATTTATGCCTGAAGCAGTTATCGTCGCGACCGCCCGCTCTCCGATCGGTCGCGCAGTCAAGGGTTCACTCCGAGAGATGCGCCCCGATGACCTGGCAGCACAGATGGTGCTCGCCGCATTGGGAAAGGTGCCCGAGGTCGATCCCCGAACGGTGAACGACCTCATGCTCGGCACGGCTCAGCCCGCCGGCGAGAGCGGATACAACCTCGGACGGGCAGTGAGCGTTCTCGCCGGAATGGACCATCTACCGGGCGTCACCGTGAACCGCTACTGTTCCTCGAGCCTTCAGACCACCCGGATGGCGCTGCACGCGATCAAGGCAGGCGAAGGAAATATCTTCATTTCCGCCGGAGTCGAAACTGTCAGCCGTTTCAACAAGGGTATGGCCGACGAGAACCCCGAGACGCACAACGCCGTGTTCTCCGACGCGGAGTCCCTCACCGAACGACGTGCTGGTGGCAACCAGGACAGGTGGATGGATCCGCGAACAACCGGGGCACTTCCCGATCTGTACATCACCATGGGACAAACCGCCGAGAACGTCGCGGAATACCGTGGGGTCTCCCGCCGAGAACAAGACGAATTCGGCGTCCGCAGCCACAATCGGGCCGAGGCCGCGATCGAGCAGGGCTTCTTCGCCCGCGAGATCACACCCGTCACCCTCCCCGACGGCACCGTTGTCAGCACTGACGACTGCCCCAGGCCCGGAACGACGTACGACGTCGTCAGCAAGCTGAAGCCGGCATTCCGTCCGAACGGAACCGTCACTGCGGCCAACGCATGCCCGCTCAACGACGGCGCGGCAGCACTGGTGATCATGTCGGACGCGAAGGCGAAGGAGCTCGGGCTCACCCCCCTGGCCCGCATCGTATCGACCGGCGTATCGGGACTCTCACCCGAGATCATGGGTCTGGGACCCGTCGAAGCGACACGGCGCGCACTCGACATCGCCGGCATGAGCATCGGTGATATCGACCTGGCGGAGATCAACGAAGCATTTGCGGCTCAGGTCATTCCGTCGGCTCGTGAACTCGGCATCGACGAAGACCGACTGAATATCAACGGAGGCGCGATCGCACTCGGTCACCCCTTCGGCATGACCGGCGCCCGCATCGCCACCACGCTGATGAACTCGCTGGAATTTCACGACAAGCAGTTCGGCCTGGAGACGATGTGCGTCGGCGGCGGCCAAGGAATGGCCATGATTCTCGAACGCCTGTCGTGACAACCCCCTGACAACACTGAACCGAAAGCAAAAAACGCAATGGGCAACATCACGTACGACTTCACAGGCAAATCCGTCATCGTCACCGGCGCGGCCCGCGGCATCGGGCAGGCGATCGCGAGACATTTCGTAGAGGCACAAGCGACCGTGTTCATGGTCGACTTCGACAAGGACGAACTTGCCAGATCGGCCGCAGACGTCGGTGCAATCGGAATCCCAGCGGACGTCGGCGATACCGACAATGTCGAACACGTCATTTCGACCGTTGCCGCCGAGACCGGCCGCGTCGACATCGTCGTCAACAACGCAGGAATCCTGCGCGACAAAGTCCTGTGGAAGCTCACCGACGAAGACTGGAATCAGGTCCTGCAGGTGCACGCGGGAGGTACTTTTCGGTTTACCCGCGCAGCGGTCCCCCACTTCCGCAGGCAGGAATTCGGGCGCATCATCAATATCACGTCGTACACCGGACTCCGAGGCAACCGCGGACAGGCGAACTACGCAACAGCGAAGGCAGGAATCATCGGATTCACCAAGACTGCTGCAAAAGAGCTGGCTGCCTTCGGAGTTACGGTCAATGCGATCTCGCCCAATGCAGCCACACGCATGACCGCCACGATCCCGGACGAGAAGCTCTCCGAGCTCACCGGTCCGATCGCCCGGCTCGCGGACCCATCCGAGATGGCCGACGCCATCTGCTTCCTCGCGTCGGAGGAAGCCGCGTACATCACGGGCGTCGTGCTTCCCGTCGACGGCGGGGTGTCGATGTGATGTTGCACAGGCTTCGGAGATCTCGATGACCGACGTACTGTCACGACGCGACTTGGACTTCTTGCTGTACGAGTGGCTTGATGTGGTGTCGCTGACATCTCGCGAACGGTTCTCCGAGCACTCGAAGGACACGTTCGCCGCGGTGCTCGAACTCAGCGCGGACATCGCCCACAAACATTTCGCACCGCACAACAAGAAGTCCGATGCGAACGAGCCGACCATGTCGCCAGACGGTTCGATAGAGATGATCGCGGAGGTAAAGCAGGCTCTCGACATCTACTCCGCGGCTGGACTACTGGCCGGACAGTTCGACGAGCGCGTCGGGGGCATGCAGTTGCCGACGACGGTGTCCCGTGCTGCGATGGCGTGGTTTCAGGCCGCCAACGCCTCGACCTCGTCGTACCCGTTCCTCACCATCGCAAATGCGAATCTGATTTCGACCCACGGCACCGACCAGCAGGTCGACGACTACGTCCGCCCGATGATCGAGGGCAGATACTTCGGAACCATGTGTCTGTCGGAGCCGCAGGCCGGCTCGTCGTTGGCCGACATCACCACTCGTGCCGTGAAACAGGACGACGGCCGGTACAGACTCACCGGTACCAAGATGTGGATCTCCGCCGGCGACCACGAGCTGACCGAGAACATCATCCATCTCGTCTTGGCAAAGGTTCCCGGCGGCGGGTCTGGGGTGAAAGGAATTTCGCTGTTCATTGTCCCGAAATTCCTGCCCGGCCCGGACGGAGAACCCGGCATCCGCAACGATGTGACGCTGACCGGCCTGAATCACAAGATGGGCTTTCGCGGAACCACCAACACGCTCCTTGCCTTCGGTGACGGCACGCATCAGCCGGAGGGCGACGCCGGGGCGATCGGTTTTCTCGTCGGCGAAGAAAATCGTGGGCTGAGCTATATGTTCCACATGATGAACGAGGCGCGGATCGGCGTCGGGTTCGTGGCCATCGCCCTAGGCTATGTCGGCTACCTGAAGTCGGTCGAGTACGCGAAGGTGCGGACACAGGGCCGGGCACTGGGCGCGAAAGATCCGTCCTCGCCTCCAGAGGCCCTGGTAGAACACGCCGATGTGCGCCGCATGCTGCTGGCGCAGAAGTCCTACGTGGAAGGAGCGCTGGCACTCGGCTTGTACTGCTCCTTCTTGGTGGACGAACACGACAGCGCCGACAACAAGGAAGATGCTTCCAACGCGACGTTACTGCTCGACGTATTGACCCCGATCGCAAAAAGCTGGCCGTCACAATGGTGCCTGGAGGCGAACAACCTCGCCATACAAGTTCACGGAGGGTACGGCTACACACGGGACTACGACGTCGAACAGTACTACCGCGACAACAGGCTGAATCCGATTCATGAGGGTACTCACGGAATACAGGGCCTCGACCTGCTCGGCCGCAAGGTCACAATGCAGGACGGCGCTGGACTAAAGCTACTGGACTCGAAGATCGCGGCGACCGTGCAACGAGCACAGGCGATAGGCCGAGACGCCGAGCGTTATGCGACCGAACTGGCCTCTACCTGGAGACGAATTGTGGACCTGACAGCCGCGCTCTGGGAATCAGGTGACCCCTCACTTGCACTCGCCAACTCGACCATCTACCTGGAAGCCTTCGGGCACACCGTCATCGCATGGATGTGGCTGGAGCAAGTAATCGCCGCGGATGGTCAGGCCGGCAATTTCTACGATGGCAAACGGCAAGCGGCCCGGTACTTCTACGCTTACGAACTACCGAAGGTCGGACCGCAGGTGGAGTTGTTGGCGAGCTTGGACAGAACGACACTCGACATGAACCCCGCGTGGTTCTGATCCGCGGGAGCGCAGACTGATGACTATCCTCGACAGATTTCGCCTCGACGACCGCGTCGCGATCGTCACCGATGCTTCATCGGTGCTAGGCGCGGCCCTGGCCAAGGGTCTGGCCGAAGCGGGTGCAGACGTGGTCCTCGCCGCCCCTCGCACGGACGGCCTCCAAGAAGCGGCCGACATCGTCCGCCGTTCAGGTCGACGTGTGCTGACGGTTCCGACCGACATCACGGACCCGAGCCGCTGCACTGCTCTGGTCGAAGCGACACTGGACAAGTTCACTAGGGTCGATATCCTGGTCAACAACGCGGAACTCGTGTCCGTGGGACCTGCGATCGGTGAGAGCGTTGACGATTTCCGATCCGTGATCGATGTGAACCTTCACGGTTCCTACTGGGCGGCACAGGCATGCGGGCGAGTGATGCAACCGGGGAGCTCGATAGTGAACATCTCTAGCATCCTGGGAATCACGAACACGGGCCTGCCGCAAGCTGCCTACAGCGCGAGCAAGGCTGCCATCGCCGGGGTCACCCGCGACCTCGCCCAACAATGGGGTGGCCGAAAAGGCATTCGCGTCAATGCAATTGCTCCAGGTGTCTTCACAAATGCCATCAGCAGAAAATACCCAGAGAGCCACATCGAACAACTGGAAAGACGCATGCTCCTCGGACGAACCGGCGAACCAGAAGAGTTGGCGAGTACGGTGGTGTGGCTTGCATCCGAGGCAGGCGGTTACGTCACCGGACAGACGATAGTTGTCGACGGCGGCATCACCATCACTTGACCGGCACCATAACCGCAGGAGCACCCCGGATCCGGGTTTCAAATGCTTGATAGGTGTGAACGCCGGCGATCGAGAAGACGACCCTCGTTAGGCTCGCGCGCAGCTTCTGTCGATAGGTCGGGATTCGAGCCGCTGCTCTTCAAGAACTTTGTTGTGCTACAACGAGATAATTGGCAGAAGATGGAGACCATCCCCAATCTAACGACCCTAATGGTGTGTATCGAAAATAGTTGAGCATGTCTAATGTGGATGAACTGTCTTGTGATGCATTTATGTGACGCGTGGTAGGTGAGTTGTCTCATGGTTGGTGCCGGATGCATTGTGGGAGATCGTCGAACCGTTGGTTCCGCCTTTCGCCGCCCGCCCGCAGGGAGGTGGAAGCGCACCGGTCGACGATCGTGCGATCCTTACCGCGATCGTGTTCGTGCTGACAGGTGGGTGCGCTTGGCGGCACCTTCCGCCCTCGTTCGGAGTGACCGTCCCTACCGCGCACCGCCGGTTCGCCGCATGGGCGGCGGCCGGGCATTCGAAAAACTGCATCGCGAGGTGCTTGACCGACTCCGGCAGCGTCGGCGAACTGGACTGGTCGGCAGCGATACTGGATGCGGCAAGTGTTCGGGCGAAAAAGGACATCCCAAGAGCTTGAAATGTCAAGCAGCAGGCTTCTCGGTTTGATGTGACCCCGGCGGTCGTTTCGTCATAGCGGGTGTGGTTCTTGAGGCACCCGGGCAAGATGCCGACGAGCCGGTCCGCCAGCTGCCGCAGGGCGGAACCGTGACGAGACCGCGGTCGCGTTGTTGGTCGTAGTAAGCGCATGCTCCGGGAGAAGCTTGCAGGGCCGAGAACGCCTGAGAGTTCAGCGCATCGACGAGCCGATCGTTGTGCACAAACCGGGCTGCGACCACCTTCTTTTTGCCGGAGGCTCGGGTGATAGGACTGGTGGCGGCATAGTTCTTGCGGGCCTCGGTGGCATATCGTTCGGGGTCGTCGCCGAACTCACCGAGGACCCGGGGGCCAAGCAGCGGTCCGATCCCGGGCTGGGACATGATGATCTCAGCGTCGTCGGTGGCGGCCAAAATGCGCATCGACCTGCCCCTGCAACGCCTTGATCTCCGCGTTCAGCGTCGTCAGAATCGCCAGGGTAGAGCAGGTGGTCGCCGCATAGGCGTCGGTGATCACCGCCGCCCGACCCAGCTGCTCACTGCGCAGGGCGGCCTGGATTCGGTCGGTCTTGGTCTCGATGTCGCGGCGGCGGGCGTTCCGCAGCGCCGCAGCGATCTGACCGCGTGTCAGTCGCGCCGCCGAGGCCGGGTCCTTCCCGAGCAGCTCGAGGGCATCGATCGCGTCGAGATCGTCGAACGCCTCCAACGCGGCCGGAAAGTACTCGCGCAGAGCATGGCGCAGCCGCGGGGTGTGGCGGGTGCGTTCGAAAGATCAACGTCTTGTGCGCCCGGGCAACGACCTTGACCCCCTCGACCTCGGCGCTGCTCGCCGGCCACCGGCCGCAGCTGGTGCGAATCGGTGCGGACGCTGATCGCATAAACCGGCGCGGTCTAGGTCTTGCCTTCGGATTGTCGGTAGCCGGATGCCTGTGGAGCGAAGTTTTCCGACGCGTGGCGCTCACGCCAGGAACGTGACGTCCCGTCCCGACTGGGTGAGTCATGCTCCGAAGCATTCGCCGACTGCTCCTACGCCCAGGACCAAGATTCTCTTGTTCGGTCTTTCTACGCATCGGCGTCGACGCTGTCGGCTGTTCCCGTCAAATCAGCTTGCGGCCCTTGGTTTCGGGCGTGAACAAGGTCGTTACCAAGCCGATTGCAGCCAAGACGACAGTGTAGAGGACGAACATCCATTGCAGGTCTTTCCCGGCGAGCGATGTGAGTACATAAGGCGCAGTCCCTCCAAAGATGGCGACTATGAACGAGTACGGGACGCCGATTCCGGACGCACGAACGGCGGTAGGAAACAGTTCTGCGAAGTAGGCCGGCATGATCCCGACGAAGGCGCCCAGGAAGAACAGTGCCACCATCATGACGAGTGCGAGTCGAACTGGAGAGTCATTGAGCGCTTCGAACAGCGGGTACGGCAACACAATGAAAGCGATACTGAAGGTGGCAAAGATCGGTTTTCGCCCGACTCGGTCGGACAAAGTTCCCCACACGGGGAGGGTGAGCATGAAGAACACGTTCGCAATCACGCTGGCCCATAAAGCTCCCGATGCCGAGACATCCTTTGCGCTGATCGCGAAGCCCGAGATACCGATGGCCCAAGTGTAGTACACGACGGTTACACCGAGTGTGAGCCCCACAATTCGCACTAGGCTGACTTTGTTTGCGGCGAGGCCGCGCAGGAGGTCACGGGTCGATTGGCGTGATTGTTCTGTTCCGTCACCGGTTGACTTGGCTTCTTCGGTGAACGCCTCTGTTTCAGGAAGGGTGCGTCGCAGGAACAGCCCGACAAGACCGAGAAGGCCTCCTATGAGAAACGGAACTCGCCATGCCCAGTTCGCGATGGCCTCGCCACCTAGGGTGCTGGTGATGCCTGCACCGATCAACGTGGCGAGCACGATGCCTGCGGTGACCGAAACGTACAGACTGGTCGACCAGAGCCCGCGCCGAGCGGGGGGTGCGATTTCGGCGATGTATGTGTAGGAGGCTGCGATTTCCCCTCCGTGTGCGAGACCCTGCGAGAGCCGGGCAGCGACAAGGAGTACGGCTGCCCAAATGCCGATATGTGTGTGACTCGGTGCGACACCGATGACGAGGCTGCCGGCCGCCATGAGAAGCATTGATGCGGTCATCGAGAACCGACGTCCACGGCGGTCGGCCAACCATCCGAAGAAGAAGCCGCCGATCGGACGCATGATGAACCCGACGGCGAAGATGGCGAGAGTGGACAACAACGCAGCGGTCGGGCTGGTTCCGACGAAGAATTGAGTCGCGAAGAACGGCGCAAAGATCGCGTAGACGCTCCAGTCGTACCATTCGAGAGTATTACCCACACCGGCACCAAGTAGGGTGCGAAAACGTTCTGCAGGAACACCGATCTCGGACACTTGGGTGGGGTTCAAGCTTGACGATGGCATTGGGGCCCTCCTTGCGAGAATGCTAGGGCGCGGAGACGCGTAACCGCGGCGAATAGTGAGATCGCGTTCCCGGTTGGACTCGGCACGCGAACGAGAAGCGGGTGAATTCGGACGGCCGGCGGCAGGACGCAGGAAGGCGAGGCCTGGCCGCGAAAGCTGGCTCTGCGTTTTATGTTTCGGACCGAATTCGTAGAACTGTCGATCTGTCAACTATGACGGTAGACACACCATTGCCCCGGGTCAATCGTTTGATATCAACGTGGTCATAGTGCCGAAGTGTGTTTGTGAGTCTGTCAGTGGACGCGTGCCGCAGCGGTGGAATCGCGTAGAAGGAGTCTCGGTGGGTCCGGAACGACGATGCGGCGCGGTGTCCCACCTTCGGCAAGCACTGTCGCAAGTTCGACTGCCTCGGCTCCGAGTTGCCATGTGGGCAGGGAAACGGTGGACAGGCGCGGAGAAAGAAAGTCAGCCAGCTGATCGGTGTGCAAAGCTAGCACCGAAACATCATCCGGCACAATAATTCCTGCGTCACGTACCGCCGCCAAAGCACCGACTCCCATTGGGAAAGTCCCGGCGATGAGAGCAGTCGGAGCCGAACTGTGGCGCAGTGCGCGAAGTGCCCCCTCGTAACCCGCAGCGTAGTCGCGGTCCCGAACTTCGATCGTGGTTCCGGTGATTGCCTGCTTTTCACACGCAGCCAAGAAGCCGCTTCTGCGCCGCACCATCGTGTCGAGCGTGTGCGAACCGAAGATTCCACAGACCGAACGATGACGAAGTTCGAAGAGATGGCTCACAGCTAGCGCCGCGGCGTCACTGTCGCGTAGAACGACGCTCGCAGATACCCCACGGACTTGGCGATTTACCAAAACTACCGATCTCGGCGCCCGCTCGACCAGCTCGCGCAAGGACTCGTCTTCGATCTGCCCGGAGGCGACCATCATCGCGTCCACGCGTCCGTGCATCAGCATGTCGGTGATGGTTTCGTGTGGATCCCCAGCGGCGTGAGTACCCAGGACCAGTCCGTACCCGCGTTTTTTCGCCTGTTGCTCGACACCCTGGGCGATCGAGGAGTACACGGGGCTGGTGAATCCCGGCAACAGCAAGCCGAATGTCTTGGTCTTGGAGTTCCGCAGGCCGCGTGCGGATGCGTTGGCGCGGTATCCGAGAGTCTTTGCGGCGTGCTTGATTCTGGCGCGAGTGTCCTCTGATGCGAACCCCTTCGGATCGTCGCGAAGGACCCGCGAGACCAAACTGACGTCTACGCTCGCCAGGCGCGCGACATCTGCCAACGTCGGCCGCCGTCGTCGGTCGGCGTCCTCGCTGTGCGTCGCGGCTTGAATTCTTTCAGCTGTCATTGTGCCACGCTCCGACTCCGGTCACCGTTCTGACGGTCAGGGGCATATAGCTCGGAAGGCAGGGGAGGTGGTGGGATAGGTGAGAATGTTGATCAATATCCCATCGGGGTCGCGGACCATGGTGGATCTGAGTCCGTCCGCCGACAGTGTCTGCACCTTCCATTCGAACGTCACGTCACACGACTCCAGGTAGGCGGTGATGGCCTCCAGGTCGTCGGTCCTGAACACAATGGCTTTGAGGCCGCTGGTGCGCAGGTGCGGTCCAGGGACGATCGGAGCATCTGGGTGAAGGCGAGCCCGTCGTTGAGAGAGCAACTCTATTCGAGCTCCGTCTCGCTCGATGATCACCAACTCGGCGTCCACCACGGTGCTGAACGTTCGATAGACCACTTCGAATCCGAAGACCCGTTGGTACCATTCGAGTGATTTCGCCAGGTCGGTGACGGAGACGGCGACGTTGTCGAACTCCAAACCTTCGATGGTCATGCGACTTGCTCCACTCTGCTCGGTCGAACATTGTCCTACCCGGTCTGGGCAGGTTGTCTCATCTGAATCGGGACCGTGTCATGGGCGCGGCGCGTCGCGTCGAACGCTTCAGCGATTGACGGCCTCGGGTGAATCGGTCCCAAACAAACACTCAGCGCCTTGCATGAGGCAGCGGATCTCGTCGCCAGAATCTGGGCAAGGATCGAAATTGCTTTCTCTTCCGCTGTTTCTGCGCCGAGGCCGAGCGCGACCGCGAATGCAGAGTGGGCAGTTCTCGATGGGTGTGGCCACGCTCGAGGAGGGCGGTCAAGCGGCGCTCGTGTGTGATGCGAGAACCCATTGCCCCGGCATAACGAACAGGAAGCTTCAACGCGAGTTCGATCAACGGAACATCGAACGTGTCGTCGTGGGGCACGATGTACACCACCGTCCGCTCGTTGACAGCTGCCTCCGCAAGATAGTCGAGAGGCCACCTCTCCACGACCTCCGCGTCGGGAAATCGGAGCTGGACGGCGAACCGAGGTCGTGCGTCACAGATGGTCACCCGGTACCCGAGTGGTCGTGCCGCACGTGATAGGGCGCCGGCGAAGTCGACCGCACCGAAGACTATCATTCGCGGTGATGGTGCTTGAATCAGACAGCAGACATCGAACATCTCGCCGTCGCAGTTGAACGTCGTCGTCGAGCTTCTCCCTGCCCTCATGCTTGTGCGCAGCGCACGCGCGACACGACCGTGCACGGTAGGGCGCAAACGGTCGCTCGAATCACGATCGATTTCGAGTGAGAGCGATACGACGGCGACACACTGAGTGCCAGCGTCGACGACCACTGCGGGGCCGGCCGGTTTCCCGCTGCGAGCCAGACTCAGTTGGTGTGCGACGGCACCGCCCTCTCTGTCGTTGTGAAATTTCTGTATGCACACACGTATTCGTCCACCGCAGGACAGCCCGACTGCGAATGGATCATCACCTGCCAGACCGAACTCCTCCACCCATGGCCTGCCAGTGCTTAGTACATCCAGACACGCCTCGTAGATGGCACCTTCGAAGCAGCCGCCGGAGAGGCTCCCGACGACTCTCCCTTGTGCGTCGACAGCCATCGATGTGCCGAGGGCGCGCGGTGCACTACCGTCAACGTCGATCACCGTTGCCACGGCGAGCGGTTCGTTCCGTTCGAGCGCGCTCAAGAATTCGTCGGCTATTGCGAACACGCGGTAGCCCCTCCGTACTCCGGTCGAGCCATGTCGGCCTCGCGCATGATGTCGGACGCGCGTCTGACACCCCGTACAAAATTGTCGTACCCGGTGCATCGGCAGAGGTTCCCACTCAATGTGTCTCGGATTTCGGCATCCGACGGGTTCGGTTGCCGTTCCAACAGGTCGGTTGCCGAGAGAATCATGCCCGGTAAGCAAAATCCACACTGAAACGAGTAGCACTCCATGAAAGCCCGCTGCACTGGACTGGGTTCGTGTTCTGTGCCAAGGCTCTCGATGGTCCGGATTGTCTGTCCGTCGACTCGTCCCGCGAAAATCATGCAGGTTTTCACGCAGACGTTGTCGACGGATGCCGTACACGTGCCGCAATCCCCGTTTCGGCAGCCGACGCGCACACCCTTGAGGCCGAAGTTTTCGCGCAGAACATCCACCAGGATGGCATCGCTCGGGACCGTGGCCGCCTCAGCTTTGCCGTTTACGACCAAGTTCACACGCTGATCCGTCATCGGGTACCTCCCGCAGCTGTCTGTGCCAACCGCAGAGCACGGCGAGCTATCTCGGGCGCAACCTGACGCCGGTAGTCAGACGGGGCTCTGAGATCCGACCACAGGTTTTCGGGAGGAAGGGTCTCGACTGCGTCTCGCACCGCAGCGATCGCTGCGTGCTCGTCGAAGTGTTGCTCCCGGCGCTGGATGGGAACTACCACCGGGACCGTCGCCAGCCCGCCCAACACCAGCAGTCCCCTGGTTTGCGATCCGTCGGTGTCGGACGGAGGAAGTAGACACGACGCGGTAACCACCGGCCACGACGATTCGGCGAACTTCAACTTGTAGTACGCGGTACGCATTCCGTAGGACTTCCGGGGAAAGCAAATCCCGGAGAGGATTTCGGCATCGCACATGGCGTTGCGCTCGGCACCGACGAAGAAGTCGGCGGACGCCACTCGCCGTTGAGCCACCGATGATTGGACAATCATCTGCGCGCCGAGTGCAGTCAAGACCGCCGGCGCATCCGAATGTGGCCGTGCTGCACACGCAGCGCCTCCTAGCGTTCCTTGGTTACGAATCTGGATGCCGCCGGTGATGCCACTGGCCATCAGGTGCAGGATACGAAGTTCACGGCGAATGATCGGTGACAAGATCAGTTGTTGGTAGGTGACCAGTGCGCCGACGTGTATCTCGGTCGTGCTCAGCGTGATTTCGTGGGCCCCGATCCGTCCGAGGTCAATGATCCGGGACGGCGTCGTGTACCCCTGGGAGAGGGATGGAACAGTGAGGGTCCCGCCGCCGATCACCAGCGTTGCTCGCCCGTCCGAGAGGTGGCGTTGCAGTGATCGTGCAGCTTCGACAGCGCTGCGCGGAAATTCGACTTCTCGCATACTCATCGTTCACGGTTGGCGACGGTCAACATTTCCAACACCCGCGGAGGGGTGAGAGGAAACGTCGTCGCCTGGACGCCGTAGCGTGCGAGGGCATCGTCGACCGCATTGGCCACTGCCGCGAGTGCGCCTCCCACGCCCGCCTCTCCTGCACCCTTTGCACCGAAGAGTGTATTGGGCGAAAGCGTTTCGAAGTGACCTATTGTGAACGTCGGTAGATCGTTCGCCCGCGGGATCATGTACTCTTTGAACGATCGCGATTGGGAATGCCCGCCGGTGTCGAATTGACTGTGTTCGAACAGCGCTATTCCAATGCCCATCGCCATTGCTCCTTGTAGCTGCCCCTCCACCAATGCCCCGTTGATGACCCGTCCGCAGTCGTGGACGGCAGTCAAGCCGTGCAGCGTGATCTTTCCGGTCAGCCTGTCCACAGCCACGTGCGCGACGTAGGCGCCGCTGGAGAAGTACGGATAGCTGTACCGGTACGGGATTGTTTCCTCGGGACGCGTCGTGTTGACAGGATGATAAGTGCGCTCGTGGTTCAATGCCGATGGATCTGAGGCAAGGGCGTGGGCACTGATGTCGGAGATGGGTAGCGACGCCTGTAACGGCATCTCCACTCGACCGCCAACGAGCCTGATCTGCGCTGCCGGCACCCCCGTCAGTGTGGAGGCAATTCCGGTCAGTTCCGTCGCGAGAGCTCGCGCGGCGAGCACTACCGCCGCTCCTCCGACTGCCGTACCACGACTGCTGGCGTTTCCTGTCCCGGCCGGAACGATGTCGGTATCGCCCTGCACGACAGTGATGTCGTCCCTGGTGAGCCCGAGCACGTCGGCAGCCAACATCGCGAGGGATGTTTCACCTCCCCCTCCAGGACTGGTGACACCGCTGTAAACATGAACGTGTCCGGTGACATCCATTGCCACGGTGGCTGATTCATTTGCTGCGTACGTCGGCGCAACTCCCTCCGACAGGCGACCTGACGCGTGCCCTCCTCCTTCTGGCGTGATCTCGAAGGCAATCCCGACGCCTTCGAGTACTTCGGTGTCGTCGTTCTCCCGAGCCGCCTTGCGGAGTTGTTCGTAATCGGACAGTGACAGAACCTCGTCCAGTACGCCTGCGAAATTACCGCTGTCGATGAGGTATCCAGACGGCATCCGGTGCGGAAAGGCGCCCGAGCTCAGTAGATTACGGCGCCGGATGAGCACGGGGTCCACATCAAGGTATCGGGCTATTAGGTCCATGGTGCGTTCCATCACCAGGATCGGTCCTTCTTTTCCGAAGCCACGCAACGAATGCCACGGGGGCTCGTTCGTCTCGACCACCAAGGATTCGATGGCCACGTTGTCGATTCGGTACGCGGTTGGAAAGCTGGCCGCGGCGACGAAAGCCTGCCGCCAGCCGGGCGACGTCGATTCGGCACCGACCGGAATGACCATCCTGTCAGCGAAGACAGTGACCGTGCCGAGTTCGTCGAAACCTACAGTCACTTCGTGAAGTTGCTCGCGGCCGCCACCCAGAAAGCACTCGCTGCGACTTTCAATCCACTTGACCGGCCGACCGGTGAGCATAGTCATCAGGCACACGAGCGGCTCCTCGACCGACCCAGCCATCTTCAAACCGAAGGAGCCACCGACTGAGTTGACCACGACACGAATCGCACCCTCATCGATGCCCAAGATCGTCGACAACTGACCCCGTAACTGAAAAGGCTGCTGGTGCGACGCGTGGAGCGTCAAGCGCCCGTCCTCCTCCGACCAGGATGCGACGTAACCGCGTGGTTCTATGGGTGCCGTCGAGCTCCGCTGCATCGAGAAGCGAAAGTTTTTGGTATGAGCGGCCACCATGAGTGCTGTGCCTACATCGCCGCACTTGAATACGTTTGTCGCGATGACGCGGTCCTCGAGTTCCGGCGACAGTCGGTCGTTGAGCCGATGCCTCTGAAACACGTTGGGGTCGGTCACCGCGGGTACCTCCTCGTACTCGGCGGTGACCGCCGCCGCGCCCTCCATGGCCGCACGGCGCGTCTCGGCCACCACGACTGCAATCGGTTCTCCGACGAATCTCACGCTTTCGACGGGGAGTGCCGTCATGACGCTCCGTCGCCCACCGATCAGTTCGGGCTCACCGAAGCTGTATGGGAGAGGACCCATGTATGTGGCAGCCTCTCTCCCCTCCATAGCTCGCACCACGCCGTCGACCCGACGCGCGCCCGTGAGGTCGACCTCAAGCAACCGTGCGTGGGCCACGGTGCTTCGTGCGACTGCCATGTACAGCATGTTCGGAGGGCGCGCATCGTCAACATAGGTCGATGCTCCACTGACGAACGTGAACGCGTCGGTCTTGGGGTACGGCTGCGACTTCTTTACCATCGGGGTGCGGCTTTCGGCTCGAATTACAGTTTGACCAAAACGGCGATCAAACCTTCATTCTGGCCAGCCCTTCGAGAGCTAGGCCGTATCCGAGGAGTCCGTGCATGCGCGCCCGCAGGTCTTCGGTGAGTGCAGTTCTGGTGTACCTGCGCACGAGGCGCGGCTGCAGCAGAAGTTGCCGAGCAAGAGCGTGAGCGCGGGCGAGCACGTCCCCCTTCGGCAACACTTCGTTGACAAACCCGATCGAGAACGCCTCCGGGGCAGTCACTTTCTGCCCAGTCATCAAGAAGTATCGCCCGCGAGTGACCCCCATCAGAAGTGGCATCACAATGTGCATGCCGTCTCCCGGCACCATGCCACCGGCGAAGTGAGCTGTGTCTTGAAAATAGGTGTCGTCTGACGCGAGGACGATATCCGACACGAGGGGGATTTCTGCGTGTCTCACTGCTGGACCGTTGATCGCGGAAATGATCGGGGCTTCAATGGACAAGAGGTTCGGCAGCAAATGCTTACCCTCGAAGTAGATGGGGTCGTAGATATCTGGC
The DNA here is from genome assembly GCF_056402775.1 of Rhodococcus sp. P3_B8. Lineage (NCBI taxonomy): Bacteria > Bacillati > Actinomycetota > Actinomycetes > Mycobacteriales > Nocardiaceae > Rhodococcus > Rhodococcus sp. P3_B8. Next base: position 30,033 of record NZ_JBFUGT010000003.1, on the reverse strand, counting down.
GTCATGGTGTTGCGGTTAGGGTGTTCTCCAGGCTTGATTGCCGGCCCGCTGAAGTAGTCACCGGTCCCGGTGAGGATGATGACATCGTTGTCCCGATCTCGACCGATCTGCAGGAACGCATCTTCGAGTTCGTTGTGTGCGAGCAGACTCCACTGGAGAGGTCCGCCGTCGGTGTGTAACGTGACTTCGAGTACTCCATCGTCGGACCGGACCATCGAGATGCTCTGATACTTTTCCTTGTAGCTGTCGAAGCTCGACGCTGCCCGCTCGAGGTGGCTCATACTCGGTGTCGTTACTGTGTCTGTCATAGGTGTTCTCTCTTTCGTAATTTTGGTGCGCCGGACGACTGTCAAGGCTCGTCGAAGATGGCGACGGCCCTGGTCCACCCGCCCGAGGCGGCAAAGATTTTGACAGGGAATGCGGCTATCTGGAACCCGTGTGGGGGAAGCTGTTCGAGGTATCGAAGCTTCTCGATTTGGCAGTATTCGACTGTACGGCCGGCTTTGTGCCCCTCCCAGATGATCGAGGGGTCTCCGTCACGCGCGTACCGTTCGGCCACGTACTTGTAGGGCGCGTCCCATCCCCAGGCGTCTGTGCCGACTACCCGTACGCCCTGATCGYACAGGAAGAGGGTTGCGTCTCTTCCTATCCCACAACCACTCTCCGAATATTCCTCTGTTCCGAACTTCTCGGCAGCCGACGTGTTGACAACCACGATGTCGAACGGTCGGAGCGAATAGTCGATCCGCGCGAGCTCCTGTTCGATGTCATTCGGAGTGACCACATAGCCGTCGGCGAGGTGACGGAAGTCGAGCTTGACGCCTGGTCTGAAGAACCAGTCCAGCGGCATCTCGTCGATTCCTCGGGGCTTGCTGCCGTCCTCGAGCAGCGAAGAATAGTGCCATGGAGAGTCGACGTGAGTTCCGTTATGGGTGGAAAGATGCACGGTTTCCAACGCGAAGGCTTCAGCATTGGGTAGGTCGGAGGCTTCGAGGCCAGGGTATCGACGCTTCAACGTCGGCACGGTGTCCTGATGGCTGGTATAGGTGATGCAGTATTCGTATCCGGGGGGATCCGAGGGAATATCGTTCTGCAGGGTCATTGAGAGGTCAAGTATTCGTCGCATGAAGATCCGTTCGGTGAGAACCGCTCAGCCATCGTGGGCGTCAGCCGGAGCAGTCCATGAAAGCAGATGGCCGAACTGCCAGAGGGCTTACATGGCACAACCTTGGCACGCCTAACGAGAGATAGTCAATCGTTTGATATCAAAGTTTGGGCGATGTCGGGTCGATCAGGACGTTAGATTCACCTTTCCACGCGAGGCGTCCCCAGTACCAACTACAACTGCACCTGCCGGCCGAATCTGTCGTGGATGTCGGCACCGGAAGCACTCGCCAAGGAATGAGATTTGCTGTTAGTCAGGGGTATTTGCAGCCAAATGCTGTTTCGCTCAACGTAACAACCATGATATTGGTGGGGTATTTTGACTAAATGGTTCGAGTCGTGCGGAGGCGCGCATCCGTAATTACTGTTGGAAGGCCACTGGGGTCGATTCGAGCCGGCGTCGACAAAAGGGGCCAGTCCACAACATCTACTCGAGGTCGGACTGCTTCGTGATCCGGGCTTTCGCACCGCACCACGTTGTCCGCAGGCGGATCCATCGCCCTACCGAACATTTCGAACTACGGTGCAGCCGAAGCAGGTGTCGTCCTTCGGTCCCGAGTCGCCGCCGTCGACCTCGCATCCGGCACCCGGTCGACGCAATCCATCGGGGTGGTCGAACCCAATGCCACAAGTCCGTATGTGATAGTTGTCGGGCGAGCGTCGAGCCGTTCGTTAGCAGGGCCGTTCAGATGGCTGAGCCGGGGTGGTCGGCAAGGAAGAGGCCACCCGCCTCGACTGAAATGTTGGGACCGAACGCCGCGGCGGGAGTGAAGGCCCCAACAGGAGCCGAGCCGCTCAGGAGACGTCGGATGACCGCATCGATTACACCGACCGTATACATCATGCCGTCGTCGGCTCGTAGCCACCCTTCCTTGCGTGCCCCGTCGGCCCACTCGACCACCGCGTGACCCCAGGAGTGAGGACGAGGACGTGGAGCAGCTTTGATTCTCGTCGAAGCGAACTGCCGCACCGCGAAGCGGCGCACACTTTCGATGGACAACAGTTTGCCGAGCGCCGGTAGCGCGGCGCGCACGACATAGCCGGTCGGTGCGAGCGCCGACGTCACGACAATCGAGGGCGCACCACTCGCAGCCCTCGCCGCATGCAGCTCACCCGATGGGACGGCCGCCGACACAACGGTTGTGCCGTCCGGCAGGGTTAATCGCTGCGGATCCGAACCCAGACGCGTGCGAACGATTCGGCCGTCGCGATACTTGCGCCCGCCGGTCGTGATGACGTCCATCGTGGTCGCGGCGAACGCTTCCCCAATCGACCCGGCCTCGGTCGCTACCGACGCGAGTGCGTCCACCTGAACATGAATCGGCACGGTCGCATTGCTGCACAACGAAAACACGATAGATTCTGTTGCGACAACCCCGAATCCAGCACCGGTGATGAGTGTGCTCCCGGAATCGGCCGCCTCCTGATTCAGAGCGACAAGCGCGGGTATCGAGATCAGGTCATTCGCAACATCGACGTAGAGCCCGCCGGGCATGCACGCTCGCGCAATCTCGACGGCGGTCTGCGCGTACCGGCCCATAGCGTTGACGACGATGGCTGGTCGGTCCCGTCGCAGGCGCTCGAGCAACGCCTCGTGGGTCGGAATGACAAGAGTCCTCACTGACCCGGGCAGGGCGCCCGCAACTCGGTTCAGCCCGTCTACACTGCGGCCGACCAGTACCGGTGCCCGGTCGTCCTCGGCAGCGAGGCGCTGCACGACCGCGCTTCCGATGCGCCCGGTTGCTCCCAGAATCCAGGTAGCAGGCGTGCGGTTCATGCCGGCCTCCATGAAGCTGTCGATCATCCTACCGTGATGGCACTGCGTGACATCACGGTACCACGGCGATGACACTCTGGGACATCAGAGTGTATGGTCGCGACATGGCACGCTGGGATCCCGAAGCCGAATCTCGCCTTCGACGAGCGGCGCTCGAACTGTTCGCCACATACGGGTACGACTCCGTTACTGTCACGCAGATCGCCGAGTCGGCGGGCCTGACACGTCGAACCTTCTTCCGCTACTTTCCAGACAAGAAGGAAGTGCTGTTCGCTGGATCAGACACGCTGTCTACTGCGCTACGCGATCGGTTCGAACGAGCAGACACCACAATGCCACCCGTTGACGTTGTCATGAACACGCTGGCGGAAGTGGGCGAATTCATCCTGCACACCGCAGACGACCAAACCCGACGGCGTTCGATCATCGCCGAGAGCGACGAACTGCGAGAACGAGAACGCACCAAACTAGCCTGCGTTGCTCATGCGGTAGCCGAGTACCTTGTCACATGTCGATACGACGCTCACGACGCCCACTTGCTCGGCGACGTAAGCGCCGCTTTGTTCCGCTCGGCCTACGACCGCTGCCTCGACAGCCCCGGCGTCGAACACTTCGAAACTGCCATCGAGGACGCCTCCTCCGCGCTGACCGTTCTGATGAAAGCGCCTAGTCCGCGCCCATGACTCTGGCCGGCGACTCGGCTCAAGACAACGGACACGACCGAGGTCTTCTCGCATTCAAGCGAATGCAGAGACGCGGCTTGCCGCTGTTCGGTAACGCCTGTCCGAGCCTACGTACCGTGAGTTACGACGGGTCCTCGTGAGAGCGAGGTACCTTCGCTCCTGCCCGATCGACGGCCGCTTTCACGATGCCGAACACCCGGCGCCGGCAGGATCGAGCGCGGGGCACGTTTTGCCGAGTGCAATTCGTCGACCGCTATCCGGTCGACCTACGGAGATGCCCCGACATGCTGGATGCGGTACGTAACCTGGAGTATTCCTCGTCCTCGCCTAGCGGTTCTGTGACTTGAATACAGCAGGTGCCCGCGCCACCGGACGCATTCGTGTGGTTGCGGCTCTACCAGCAGCAGATGCATGGCCTGGTGTCCGCGGGAGGCGACGACCCGTTGTGGTGGACGCTTCGCAAGCCGTTTCGGCCGTTGACCTATCACGCGGCACACCGCATGTTCACCCGGGTCAACGCGCTGCTGGGCGCAAACTGGACGCTGCACGACCTCCGCCACATTTTCATCACCGACGCCGTCATGAACGGCATGCCACCCCATATCGCCCAACTCGTCGTCGGCCACCCGACATCAACATCACCATCGGCTACAAGGCCGTCTACCCCGCAGAGGTCATCACCGGCCACCGCGCCTTCCTTGCCCGCCGCCGCGCCCTGCGGCCCGGCGAGGAATACCGCACTCCCACCGACACCGAATGGAACGAGTTCCTTGGGCATTTCGAACACCGCAAGGTCCTCTCGGCACCTGCGGACGCGCCTACAGCACCCCCTGCATCCATGAGCACTCCTGCCTGCGTTGCCCACTACTGCGACCGGACCCCCAGCAACGCGGCCGACTCACCGAGGTCCGCGACAACCTGCTCGCCCGCATCGACGAAGCCCACCGCGAAGGCTGGCTCGGCGAAGTCGAAGGACTCCGCATCCGCCTCGCCGGAGCCGAACACAAACTCGCTCAACTCGGCGAACTCACCACGATATCCCTTGGCCATACCCAATTTTTCCAGACGAGCGTCACGATCAGTCCCGACGACACGCATTCTGCAACAGGCTCTACGACACCGAGATAAGGCGAGTGATCTGCTCGACGAACGCGATCGAATCTCTCGACGCTTCCGCCGGGCTGTGCGAGCGCGAGGACACTTCCCCAACGACCAAGCAGCAAGGTGGAAAGGAGCTTTGAACGCATTCGCTATCACATTCGAGGGCAGGATCACCCCAAATATCCGCTGACCATGCGCCAGAGCCAGATCCACCGAATATCTGATAGTCCCCGGTCCAGCCGTCCGCCGCGAAGCTGTGTCCGGTGTTTCGCCAGGAATGCCGGGTCTGCCGCAACAGAACAAGACCTTTCTGTCGACGCCCGATCTGCCGGCACCCGGTGTCGGTGGATCCCACCGGTCGCCGGCAAGCGTGACAGTCGCATAGGAGTCCCGGCGGACGAAGCACGGCGAGATCTACCTGTCGATCAAAGCCTGAGTCCGGTTCCGTGCACGCCGTGTTCCTCGATGAGCGYGAGTTCTTCGTCGGTGAGCGGCGGGAAGTTCAGGGCCGCGATGTTGTGGTCGAGYTGCTCGGTGGAACTCGCKCCGAYCAGCGCCGAGGTGAYCTCCTGCCGCCGCAGCACCCACTGCAGCGCGAGCTGTGCCAGTGACTGGCCGCGGGCCTCGGCGATCTTGTTGAGCTCGGCGGTGCGYTGCCGGTAGGTCTCGTCGATCACATCCGGCGTCAGGAACGTGCTGTTCTGTGCTCGTGCGCGTTCGGGAATCGTCTCCAGGTACTTGTCCGTCAGCAGACCCTGCGCCAGGGGTGAATACACGATGAGCCCGAATCCGTCCTGGCGGGCGGTGTCCAGCAAGCCGTTCTGTTCCGGACGGCGGTCGTAGATCGAGTAGCGCGCCTGGTGGATGAGCAGCGGAACGCCGGCCTGGCGTAGCAGTTCGGCGGCTTCGTGGGTGCGATCGGGTAGGTAGTTGGAGATGCCGACGTAGAGCGCTTTGCCCTGCTCCACCGCGCTGACCAGAGCCCCGACGGATTCCTCCAGTGGCGTGCTGAGGTCGGGGCTGTGGTGGTAGAAGATGTCGACGTAGTCGGTGCCGAGGTCGCGCAGACTGTGGTCGAGCGAGGTCAGGATCGACTTGCGCGAGCCGCCTTTGAGATAGGGGCTCGGACCGATCGGGTTGCCTGCCTTGGTCGACAGGATGAGTTCGTCCCGGTAAGGGGCGAGGTCCTTGGCGAGTACGGCGCCGAAGTTCTTCTGGGCTGCGCGATGTGGTGGGCCGTAGCGGTCGGCGTTGTCGAAGTGGGTAATGCCYAGGTCGAACGCGTGGAGGATGATCTCCCGCTGMGTCGCGAAAGCGTAGTCGCTACCGAACTTCTGCCACAGGCCGAACGAGAATGCAGGCAGATCGAGTCCGGAGTTTCCGGTGCGGTGGTACGGGATCTTCTCGTAGCGGTCTTCGGCCGCGGCGTAGGTGAGATCGAGGGGGCTGTCGGTCATCGGTGTCGTCTCGTCCGTTTCTGATCGGTTGTCGCATTTAGCAGACACAACCTAGGTTCTGATCCACGCCGGTGCCAGGCAGCGCCTCGTTGTGATGCCCACGATGACGCGCTCAGCCATTTCTCTCCAACTCCCGGATGTTCTTGACGGGATCATGCGCGATACGTTGATGCGAGCCAGGCTTTAACTGTGCCTGGCCATCCGCCACTTCCCTTGGCTGGTATCTACGATCGGGGTACCGTCGGCCGGCGTGGCGGAGTTGTTGTCGTCTTCCGCGACCGCGAGATGTGGGACCACCGTAAGCAGGCACGCTCGCGCCCTACCCGCGATCACCAGCGTCACCAACTGACACTCACCGTCTCGGCCGGCGCGTGCCGATGCCTCACCCGCTCCCAGGGACAAAATCGGACGCTTCTGCCTCGCAGTCATAGAACGCAGACCGATCGCAGACTTGGCGCTCACAGTGACAGATGACGCCGCCGAACGAGTGGATAGTCCCTGGAAATGGTGCAACCACTGCGTGATCCTTCCTGGGCTTCTGCGGTGTGGTGGCGCGAAGCAGATCACGGACCGTGGTGTCCTCGTGGTCCAGCATCTTCAGCAGGGCTTCGACCCTGCCTGAACCAGCCACCCGCCGGGCCGCGAAGTCCAACTCCGCGCGGCTGGGCACTCCGACGTCTCCACTCTCCCCGGTCAGCCGCATCGTTCGGCCGTCGGCCAGAGACACTTGCAGCACGAACTCTCCCATCGCCAAGGACTCATCGGAGACGACGGTCATGGCCCGCACGCTTTCGTCGGTCACCGCGGCCGGTCGACGCCCGAGGTCAGCGGCGGTGAGGTCACCGGTGCGTGCCATCACCGCCAGGCAATACGGCGTACTCATCAGGCGGCGTGTCCACGAGTCGACGCTCTGGGAGCGATCGATTCCAGGGGTCGCCGCGAAGCTCGGAGCCATCCGTATCTCGACCGCGACGATGCTCTCGCCACCCGCCAGCACTCCCGCCAGCAGACTCGCCGGAACCTGATTTACGGTGCAGACCGGGTAGCGCTTGAGAGAGACTCGGGTGGCCGCTGTGCGCGGATCGTGTCCGGTGGACGTCTCGGGGTGCGGCGCACCCAGCACGGTGAACAGGCCGGCACTCCCCCAGAGCGGGTCGATCGCAGCCTCCCAGGGGGCGTCCGATGACCGAGCGGCCTGCCACGCCAGAAGGCCTGCGGCAGCTACCTGGTAGAGCCACTCCTGGGTACCTTCCGTCCATGTCTGCGCTGTGCCGAAGGCCGAGGCTGCGACGCGGGACACCGCTCGTTGTACCCTAGTCGGTTCCCACGCCAGCATCCGTCCCGCTCCCACGACCGCGGCGATCGGGCCAATCACACAGGTCGCTCGGATGCCGCGGCCGGCCAGGCCAGGTGAGACATGCTCGCCAAGGACCTCCGCGGCCGCCATCGCCGAGGCGAATCCGGCAACCAGGTCCCGGGTCGTCGACGCGGACGCCTCGCCCAAGGCCAACAGCAGAGGGAGCGCCGTGGTACCGACATGGGTGACCGATCCGAAGTGGGCGTCGTCCTGTGTCAGCGCATGCATCGTCTGCGCGTTGCGCGTGATCGCCGACGGAAGATCCACGAGCAGGCCACTGAGCAGATCCGTGTACGAACCGTCCCATCGCTCGGGCTTTTCCAGCATCTCGCCTACCAACCCGCGCGCACTCATCGCGACGGCCAAGTCATGCACGATCACGACCTTCGCTGCCTCAAGCGCGGCGGCCGGATATATTCCTGCGGCCAAACCGACGACGTCGGTGGGCGTGGCGCTTCGTCCCGTCATGCCCGGGCCTCCCCGAGCGGGGACGAGACTGCCGCGGCCGATGGCGCCGCGTCGCGACCGATGCCCACGACGCCGTCGTGCACCAGCAGGGCGATGCCTTCTGGCTCCACTCCGAGCTCGGCCAGCAGTGCTTCCGTGTCCTCTCCGACAGTCGGAGCTCGGCGTTGCGCACGCGGGGCGCCGTCTGCGATCAGCGGGGTGTTGACGATTCGGGGGTGACCGAAACGGTCGGCATCTTGCGGGAACATATCGCGAGCGGCGTATTGGATGTCGTCCAGCATCTGGGGCACGGTGTTGACCGGACCACAGGGCACACCGCCGGCCCGCAGGCGCTCGATCCACTGGTTCCTCGACAGCGTGGCGAACCGCTCCGCCAGCAAGTTCGAGAGCTCACGGCGGTGTACGAAGCGCGCGTACTCCCCGACGAACCGCTCGTCACCGGAGAGGTCGATGGCAAGGATGTCACAGAACGGCTGCCACAGCCGCTCCGTCACCCCAATGACCAGCACCTCGTCGTCGCCGCAGGTGAAAGCCTGATACGGAGCTGCCAACCGGTGCGCTGTGCCCAGTGGGCCGGGTACCTCCCCGCCCCCTACATAGTCGGCCACCTCCCATAGTGACCAACCGGCGATCGTGTCTGCGAGCGACACGTCGATGTGCGCGCCGCCGAGCCCAGCGCGGACGCGAGCCAGCGCCGCGAGGACGCCGATCGCACCCCACATCCCCGTGCCGAGATCTCCGATGGGGTAGCCAGCTTTGGCCATCTCGCCGTTGAAAGCGCCAGTCACGCTCAGGATTCCGCCGTACGCTTGGGCCACAAGATCGATTCCCTTAGCGTCCCGCATCGGCCCGTACTGCCCGAAACCCGAGATCGAGCAGTAGACGAGGTCTGGGCACTTGCCTTTCAGATCGTCGTAAGACAAGCCCTGTCGGGCCAGTGCACCAACTCGGAAATTTTCCACCAGGACGTCCGATTGCGCGGCCAGAGCCTTCACGACGCCCCGCCCGCGTTCGGACTTGATGTCGACGGCGATGCTTCGCTTGTTGCGGTGGATCAGGTCGAATGGGAGCGGAACCTTCTGGTCGCCCACCAGTCGTCGCCTCAGCGAGTCCCCCTCCACCGGCTCCACCTTGATGACCTCGGCACCCAGGTCGGACAGAATGGTCGTGCAGTAGGGACCCGCGAGGGCTCCGGTGATGTCCAGCACCCGAACCCCGTTCAAGAAGTTCGAGCCACTCGCAACGGGAGCGGCGTCAATCGTTTCCGGCATACCATTCCTCCTTCGGGCGGGCGACGTTCCTGCCCTGACCTCTGCCCCGCCAACCATCGAGCGGCGCCCCGACCAGCGACGATCGGCACTTCCTTCGTGCCAAAGGGCTGTATCCGGTTATAGTTCCGCACCTCGACGGGGTCGTCTGTGACCTTGGTTCAGTGAACGGCATCAGCGGATAGCGACTGCGTTGCCGGGCGACCCGACACCGCGCGGCAGGTTGAGTGGCACGGCGGCGAAGAAGCAGCTGTATCGGCCGTCTGCTGCGCAGACCGCGGACAAGGCTCCGAAGTCGAACATTTCACCGATGATCATTCCCAGCATCGGGATCAGCTGCACGTGCAGAATCGGTGTCGCCGCCGTTTTCGGCGGCATGACCTCGACCCCGATGTTGTCCCCGACGACCGCGGAGATGCGACTGTCCCAGAGGAACTCCGCGACATCCTGGCTGGCTTCGAGACCGGGTGCGGCCAGTGCGCGGCTCATTTCGACGCGCTCATCGTCGTCCGCCTCCAGGTAGGAGTCGATGTATCCGGTGTGTAGCAGCAGGATGTCTCCCTCGCGGAGTGTCTGTCCCTGTGCAGCGAGTGTGCGCTCGAGGTCGCAGACGCCGATGCTGATCGGCTCGGTGGGCTCGTAATCGGCCAGGTCACCGTAACGGGCGATGTCCACGAGCACACCACGCCCGACGATCCCGCCCTGTGCCAGGGCGTCGACGGCCAACCGTCGGCCTGCGCCCGCCTGTTCGGGGTCGACTCCGTTGTAGAACCCCAGGCCGGGCGCCCTCACATGTCGCAGCGTGTCCCATTGGGTGGATCCCTGCAGGTAGAAGTTGTCGATTACGTCGTCGCGCATGACCTCGTCGAGGTCGAACACCGAGTGCCTGATTTCGCCCCGGTGGAAGTAGCCAGGATTGGGCAGGTCCAAGGGCAGGCAGACATTGACACGCTCGCCGGTCCGGATCTCGTCGGCCGCAGCTGCCACTGCCTCAGGAGTCAGGAAGTTCGCAGTGCCGATATCGTCCTCGGGACCGAAGACTCCCCAGGAACTGCGGAGCCCATTCGCCATCACCGGCAGTTCACTGAATCGCGGTATGTCACGTTGCTTCATGTCGTTTTCCATTTTGTGTGGCCAGGCATAAGGCCGGATGAGGACCGCAGGGATGCCACGATAGGTCCGGTTACGGAATCATCCGCGTGACGGAGTCCTGCCAGGATCTTGTCCGCCTCCGCCAGTACGTCCTCGGTGCACCGGTCGACCAGGTCATGTGCGACGGCCTCTGCGGCGATCCACCGCTCGCCCCCGAGCAACAACAGTCCTGCTGGGCCGGGCCCCACGACCTGGACGAGCCGATGCACCAGGTGATCCGCGTAGGCGAGTCCGTTCTTCAGTACGGGGATCCCGAATTGTGAACGTGGGGAGCAGATCCGAATGTCGCAGGCGAGTGCGAGGCTGCACCCGGCGCCGAAGCACGGGCCGTCGATCGCGGCCAGGGTGGGCTGTGGGAGTGCAGCGAGTGACGCCACGACCTCCGCGGCGAGATCGGGGCCGTGCCCCTCGGCATGAGCTGCGTCGCGAACCTCGGCGAGGTCCCGGCCTGCCGAGAAACTGCCACCGGAGCCGAATATCACCACCGCCGAGACATCATCGGCGCTCGCGATCGCCCTCAAGTGTGCCAGCAGGCGCGCCCACATCTCCGAGGTCAAGGCATTCCGCTTTTCGTGCCGGTCGATCGTGATCTGCGCGATACGGTCCGCCACATCGAGTCGAAGACTCTCCGTCATACCTGCACCCTCGCGGAAGCCGCCTCGACCATGCTCCTCAGCACAGCGATCTCCTCGTCCGACTCGCGGCGGCTCACCGCGGCCTCGCGTACCGCGACCGACCCGTGGTAGGTGCCGGGAAATACGTGTAGCTCGACCGGCACCCCCGCGGCCAGCAAAGCCCGCGCGAACTCGATTGCCTCATCCCGCAGTGGATCGAACTCGGCGACTGCGACGTATGCCGGTGGGAGTCGGCGGAAATTCTTCGCGCGTGCCGGTGCCGCATACGGCGGTACAGCGTCGCCACCTCGCTCGACTTCGCCGAGGTACATGGACCACAGCAGGTCGAGATCGCCTCGCACCAACGCGGGAGTGTCCGTGAAGCGCCTGCTGCTATCCGTCGACAACCGATCGTCGAGCATCGGTGATGCCAAGAACTGCTGGGCGATCGGTGGACCGTTCCGGTCGCGGGCGAGCATTGCAGTGGCGGCCGCCAGGCAGCCACCGGCGCTTACCCCGTGCAGGACGACGAGGGAGGGATCGATGTCCCAGCCGGCGACCCGCTGGTGCAGCCACTGCAGACCGCTGTACACGTCCTCCGCCGGAGTGGGGAACGGCCACTCCGGTGCGAGCCGGTAGTTCACCGCCACGACGACGACACCGACCTCCCGTGCGATCTCCAGGTTGCGCAGGTGGTTCGTCTCGAGATCGCCCAGAATGAATCCACCGCCGTGTACGTGGTATATCGCAGCGCGACTGGCGCGGCGCTCCGGCAGGTAGACCCTTAGCTCCACCGGGTGCCCGTCGCCTCCTGCACAGACATGGGACTCGATCGTCACTCCCTCGTCCACCCGGACCGCCCGCAGCACTGCCGCCGTCGCGGCGTTCGAGCTGAGCTCACGGGCATGCCGGACATCCGCTCGGTTGATGTGCGGCAGGGAGGTTGCAGGCTCGACCAAATCGGTGTCGAGGTAATACCCCGTCGATGTGGCCTTCCTCATGCGTTACGACCGGCTGCCTGGCGGCGCAATTCAGCCCGGGCCAGGGCGTTCTTGTGCACCTCATCAGGGCCGTCGGCGAAACGCAGGGTGCGAATCTGGGCGCTCATGTTGGCCAGGGGGAAATCCTGAGACAGCCCGCCTGCACCGTGGGTCTGGATGGCTTTGTCGAGGATCCACTCGACCGTCGACGGGGTCGCGATCTTGATGGCCTGGATCTCCGTATGGGCGGCTTTGTTGCCCACGGTGTCCATGAGCCACGCTGCTTTGAGCACCAGCAGCCGGAGCTGCTCGAGTCGGACACGCGCCTCGGCGATCCAATCGCGGATCACACCCTGCTCGGAGAGAGGTTTACCGAAGGCGATGCGCTCCTCGGCGCGAGCACACATCAGTGCAACGGCCCGCTCTGCGACACCGATCGAGCGCATGCAGTGGTGTATCCGGCCCGGCCCGAGCCGCGCCTGCGCGATGCCGAAGCCGTCGCCTTCCCTGCCGATCAGGTTGCCGGCAGGGACACGCACGTCGGTGAAGGACAACTCGGCGTGCCCGCCGTGCTCCCGGTCGTCGTAACCGAGGACACTCATGCCTCGGTGGATCTCGACTCCCGGTGTGTCCCTCTCGACCAGGATCATCGACTGCTGGTGATGCCGATCGGCGGACGGGTCGGTCTTGCCCATGACGATGAAGATCTTCGCCTGGGGGTTCATGGCCCCGGAGATCCACCACTTCCGACCGTTGACCACGTAGTCGTCGCCGTCGCGCTCGATCGAGGTCGCGATGTTGCTCGCGTCCGAGGACGCGACTGCGGGCTCGGTCATTGCGAAAGCGGAGCGGATCTGTGCGGCGAGCAGTGGTTCGAGCCAGCGGGCCTTCTGCTGCGGGCTGCCGAACTGCGAGAGCACCTCCATGTTTCCGGTGTCGGGCGCGGCGCAGTTCATCGCGGGCGGGGCCAGGTGAAGGCTCCGGCCCGCGATCTCGGCCAGGGTGGCGTACTGAACGTTCGTGAGTCCACCGCCCTGCTCGCCCGGCAGGAACAGGTTCCACAAGTCACGCTTGCGCGCCTCGGTCCGGAGCTCATCGATGATCGGCAGCGAGTCCCATGCCCAGCGATTCTCAAGGTCCTCGAGCTGCGCGTGGAAGACCGGCTCGGCGGGGTAGATCACGTCATCCATGAACTCGAGCATGGTCGCCCTGAGTTCCTCGGTTCGAGCGTCGAACTCGAAGTCCATTAGTCATACTCCTTCATCGCGGTGAGTCCGGTATCGAGCAGGAAGTGGACGGAATCCCTGAGCTGCTCGAAACCTTCACCGATCGTGTGCCCGCTGATGTAGCGGAAGTGGACGCCCTCGGTGATCGCGGCGAGTTTGTAGGCTGCGAGGCCGAGGTGGAAGCCGAGCGCTCCGGGGTCGCGTCCGGAGGCCGCGCTGTATCGATCGATGATCTCGGCTTCGCTGAGGAAACCGGGGGCCGACGCCGCGGTGGCGACGGTGGCCGCGCCGGACTCGCCCAGCCGGTGGTATACCAACATGAGAGCGAGATCGCTGACCGGATCGCCGATCGTCGCCATCTCCCAGTCGAGGACCGCGGTGAGCTCGTCCTCTTTGTCGACCAGCACGTTGTCCAGCCGGAAGTCACCGTGCACGATGCCGACGGCGGACTCCGCCGGAACAGCTGAGGCGAGGAGTTCGTGCAATTCGTCGGCAGCAGGCAGATCCCGGTTGTGTGAGGCGTCGAGCTGTCTCTTCCAGCGAGCGACCTGACGGATGAGATAGCCTGCGGGCCTGCCGAAGTCCCCGAGCCCGATCGTCGCGGGGTCGACCTGGTGCAGCGCACCGAGCGTGTCGATGAGCCGCGTCGCGATCACGTGGGTCCGTTCCGCGCCTAGCTCCTGGAGCTGCTCCGCCGTGCGATACGGCGTGCCGGGCACCCTCTCCATGACGAAGAACGGTGCACCCACCACGGTCTGGTCGGCGCAGAACCCGTAGGTCCGGGGCACAGCAACCACGGTGTCCCGGAGCGCCGTGATCACCCGGTACTCCCGGCCCATGTCGTGTGCGGTGGCGAGGACGTGCCCGAGGGGCGGCCTGCGAACGATCCAGTCCCGCGCTCCGTCGGACACAAGATACGTGAGATTGGATTTGCCCCCCGTGACCACCGTCGCTGTGAGCTCGTGGCCCGCTCCCGGAACGGCCTCGGCGAACCAGCTTCCGAGCCGACCGAGGTCGAGGCCTGGGACGTCGTGGGGGTCGGTCGATGGCCGGGTCACGCGGAGACACCTCCGAGGGTCAGTCCACCGTCGATGACGATATGTCGGCCGGTGATCCACGAAGCTTCCGGGGAAAGGAGGAAGGCGACGGCACTGGCGACGTCGTCGGGTTCGCCGAGCCGACCGAGCGGGAAGCCTGCGGCCACCTCGTCCTCCCGGCCTTCATACAGTGCGCTGGCGAACCTCGTCTTGACGACACCCGGTGCGACCGCGTTCACGCGGATGGCAGGCGCGAGCTCGAGTGCCATCAGCTCGGTCAAGGACGCGAGCATCGCTTTGCTCGCGCCGTACATCCCGATTCCAGGCGCCGGTCTGATCGCCGAGATGGACGAGACATTGACGATCGCTCCCCCGTGCTCGTTCATCCAGGCGCGATAGGTTTGCTGCACCCACGCGACGGCCGCTATGCAGTTGACGTCCAGGACTTTTCGGGCGACGTCGAGGTCCAGGTCGACGATCGGTCCGTAGACCGGGTTGATGCCGATGTTGTTCACCAGGAGATCAGCGCCGCCGAAAGTGTCGATCGCCTGTCGGATGGTGCTGGCCTGGTGGTCCGTGTCGTTCGCCCTGCCCGCCACACCTAGCGCGACCTCCGGTCCGCCCAGTTGGGCCACCGCCTTGTCGAGTCCCTCTTGCCTGCGAGCAGTGATCACGACCCGCGCTCCCTCATTGACCAGCCGCTGGGCGATCGCCAGCCCGATTCCCCGGCTGGCCCCAGTAACGATCGCGGTCCTGCCGTCGAGCCGCCTGTGCATTTCTCATCTCCCTGTCGGTTTGCGAACCTGCGGCAAGCCACGCCACTCATTCCGGGCGAAGGATGTTGCAGTAGTGCCGGACGGCAGACTCCACGTCGAAACGCGGTCGACCTGCACTCCTCTCGGCGATCACCTTGATCGCGTACCGCCCGGGATCGCTGGTCAACCGTTCCAGCCGCGTCCGATGGCAGAAGTCTGCCTCCTGTCCGGCACCGATGAATGTGACCTGAATCCACCATCTTCGCCACCCCCGCAGTGCGGCCAGACCGGCGCCTCAACGCCTCAGAACGATGCCAATCAGTCAGCTTGGCGGGAGGGCCCATCTGGGAGGGACGGTGAAGCCGCTCGTCCTTCTCGCATGCGGCCTTCCCGATCGGCGTACTTCGAGACGAGAGAACCTTTGTCGGCGCGGACTGCCGCGTGATCACCACTGCCCGGACCTGAGCCCGCCTTCGACCGCAGAGGAGTCCCGGCCGAACTCATCATGTCGGCCGACCACTCGTCGACATGCCGAGTACCGAACAGGCGGCGGGCCCCGCGATGGGGTAATGCACTGGTCCGGGCAACACAGGCCTTGCCGAGCGCCGTGTCGCTGGCAATTCCGCCGAGGTCGGCACCGGAGTCCGGCGAGGAACCCTGCAGGCGGCCGATCGGGGTCCGAGCGCCGGCGACGATCACAGAAGTAAGGGCCGTTCCGCTGATCATGCCTCGGCTCCGCCGAAGACACTCCGGGCGGCCGACCGCGGACATCGCCTTGGGCCAGCCCGCGTAGAGGCCAGGTGAGTGATGGCTTCCTTCAGCTCGGCTTCGGTGAGTCCGTACTCTTTCGCCAGTGCGAGATCGCCCCGCAATTGCTCCGTGTTTCCCCGGCGACGAGCGCGGCGACCGTATTGAGGCTGCGGTCGTCGCGCGGCGGGAGGTCGGGTCTGACCCAAACGCCCCCGAAAGGTACGTCGTCGGTCAGCGATACCAATTTGGGCGAGAAGTCACTGACGACTTTCTGGGCCATCATCTGTCGTGATGAGTCGGTCATGATCTTGTTTCATGTGTGGTTTCGAGCGAGCCGAAGGCGGCCACCCCGCGGGACGACAGGATCGGTCTCGTCGGATCGAAAGTCCACCGTTACGGACGGGAATCACTCGAGGACACGGGGATCGAGCCCAGGGACGACCCACATGTTCGGCTGTCTTCGTCAGGCGCGCCGGGCGTCGCATGTCCCGTGGACCTGTTCGATGTCGTGGAACAGGTTGCAGGACCGGTCGAGCTCGAGTTCTTCATACGGGTGCGCGGCACGTTCTCACCAAGGTCCTCGGCTTGTCGATTGGAGAGGCTCCGACGAGCCGCTCGATCAGAGATCGAGTACGAGGCGCGCGGAGCGCGACCTGGACACGCAGATCATCATGCTGGTGTTCTCCATTCGCTCGTCCTCGGTCAGCACCGAGTCACGGTGATCTGGAACACCATCGAGCACCCCGGTCTCACAGGTCCCACAGACGCCCTCCTGGCAGGAGACCATGACTTGAATGCCGGCGGCCTCGACGACGTCCAGGATCGATTGGTCGGCAGGCACCTCAAGGGTGCTTCCGGTCTGAGCCAGCAGCACCTCGAAGGTCTTCTGCGAACCGTCGTTGGCGCTGGGCTTGGCGGCGAAGCGTTCGAGTTGCAGGGTGCCGTACGGCTTCTCGGAACACGCCACTTCAACGGCGGCGAGGAGCGGCTCGGGACCGCAACAGTACACCGCGAGATCATCGGCGGACGTCGACGGCTCGTCGATGACAAGGCTGAGATCTAGTAGGCCGACCTCGTCGGCCGGTCGGATGCTCACGTTGCTCGGATACCTCTCCTCGAGAAGGTCCCGAAAGGCCATGGAGGCACGGCTCCGCCCGCCGTAGAGGAGCTGCCAGTCCGATCTTGCGGCATCGACCTGAGCGATCATCGGGAGCAGCGGGGTGATGCCGATGCCGCCGGCGATGAAGAGGTAGCGCTTCGCCTCCCGGAGGGGAAAGTGATTCCGGGGCCCGCGCACGCGGATGGTGTCGCCCGCGTTGAGCGAGTCGTGCACCTGGGCGGATCCGCCTCGACTGGTTGGTTCGCGGAGGACCGCCACCTGCAGGATTGCCCGGTCGGCCGGATCGCTGCACAGGGAATACTGACGGGTGAGCTCGTCAGCGAGAACGAGATCGATGTGCGCGCCCGGAGCCCACTCTGGTAGGTCCGCGCCGGAGGGATGGCGCATGGTCAGCATGACGACGCCGTTAGCAAGCTCCTCCTTCCGCTCCAGTAGGAGGTCGATCTCGTTCTCGTGCGCGAGACTGGTTGCCATTGATCAGTTCTCTTTCGTGACGTCAGGCGTAATTCCGTGGAAGACGCGCCCGGGCGGCGTGCGACCGCGGTCGATGGGGAGGTCGCATGGGGTCGGCTCGATACCTCCGATTCCGCATACCCGCAGATGCGTCGGACAGAGCGGGGGTCGATTTTGCGTGGTAGGCGGCGGAAACCAGCCTGTCGATATTGATGCGTTGAACACCGGTCTGGATTGCCCCGACTCCACGGCACCGTCATCTGCTGTCGACGCTGAGCTTCAGCTTCGGATAGAAGACCGTTGTCCCCGCCATGATTCGCTCACCGAGCGGCTCGTTGAACTTGATCGTCGATGTCTGGTCGAGCAGCGCGCTGACGAGCCCGACGCCTTCGAGCCGGGCGAGCGGTGCGCCGATGCAGAAGTGCGAACCATAGCCGAAGGCAAGCGAGGTGTTGTTGCTGCGGCCCAGGCGGACTTCGTCCGCGTCCTCGAATACGGCAGCATCCCGATTGCCCGACGCGAACAGGCAGACAACGTGCTCTCCAGCGTTGATCTCGGTGTCGCCGATGTGGACGTGTTCGGCGACCTCTCGGCCGACGAAGGAGGCCGGCGTGTCCAAACGCAGTACCTCGTTGACGAAACTGAGGGCCAGGGACCGGTCGTCGCGTAGCTGCTCCATTGTCTCCGGGTCAGAGGCAAGTCGGTAGGCGATGAAGCCCAGCATGTCCTTCGTCGTCGCAATTCCGGCGATGATGAAGGTAAAGATAGCGGCGACGAGCTCACGCCGACTGAAGTTCTTCCCGTCGACTTCCGCATAGATCAACAGGCTGATGACGTCCGAAGTGGGTGTCTCGGTCGCCAGTCGCGCGTCTATCTGGGCTTCTATGTAGTCCTTCAACTCCGGCAGGGCGTCCATCCCTTCGCCATGCTCGGTTCTATTGAAGATCGGGTAGTCACTCACCATGCAGTTGTCGGACCACTCCACCAACTTGGGCGCGTCGTCCACCGGGAGGCCGAGCAGGTCACACATGACGAGGGCGGGCAGGGGCCGCGCGACCTTCGCAACAAAGTCACCGCCGCCAGCGGCCACGAAGTCGGTGATGAGCCGGTTGCAGGTTTCCGCCACGAACGGCTCGCTCCGGCGGAACTGCCCCGCACCGATGATCGGCCGAAGCAGTCTCCGCAGCCAGGAGTGTCTTGGCTCGTCGACCTCCGACAGCATCTTGTCCTCTTCCCGGACGACGACCCCGGGAGCTCGCAATTGCCCCTTGCTCAAGAAGACATCAGGATTCCGCATGACCTTGGCGATGTCTTCGTGTCGACTGAGAAGGTGAACCCCGGAACGCGTCCACGCCACCGGGCAGCTCTCGCGGAGCTCGCCGAAAGTCTCGTAAGGAAATCTCGATCCGGGCGCAAACGGATCGTACTCGATCGCAGTGCGTTCGCTCGTCATCGTCTTACTCCTTGTATCTCTGTAAATTCAAGCTGGTTGGCCGTCACATCGTCACCGGCCGAGGTCGCCTCGGACAGCGACGAAGTCGGAGATGGCATTCATTTTCGAAGTCCTGCGCGCACAGGCTCACCTCGCGGGATGGGCGGGCCGTCCAGTCCCGCTTGATCGCGTTTCCGATACCTGCCGCGAGGAACGAGCGACGCATCGATGTTGGAGGCATTTGGGGCGAAGCTTGTCCACGGTCTTTATGTCTCTAGCCCTGCGGTGCTTCTACGCCATGAGCACTCCGCGCCGTGACTGTCCGCGAGTTCGGTAGCCCAGCCCGGAGGGCAGGCAGGATGTCCGTCCCGATCGCTCCGATTTGGTCGAGCAGGGCCTCGCGACTCAGTCCAGGCAGGTGTATCCGTACGTTGAGGGCCGCAGACGGACCCAATGCGATCAGCTCCGCGAGCAGGGTGTCGATGATCTCGCTCGGCTCGCCGCTCACAAAGTCGTTCACCGGACCCGTAGGTGCCCTGTCATGCCCCGCGTAGGCCGCTCCGAGCTCCTCGCGTGCGACCTTCGGGACGGTCCCAACGTGGACCCGCCGGATCCACACCCGCGGCCCCCTGCCACCTGCTGCCTCGTAGGCAGCGGTGACCTGCACCGCCCGGGCCGCATCGTTCGATCCGATCAAGAGGATCCCACTTCCGTGGGCCGCCGCCTTCGCTGCGGCTGCCGTGCTGTGGGCAGCGTAAAGAAGCGGAACGGGCCTGGTGGCGACTGCACCGATCGCCGGATCGCCGCAGAGTAGATCCGCCCCTCCGAGGGACCGTTGCAAGTTGGTGACACCCTCCGCGAACCGGCGCGCGAGTTCCTTCCCCGAGAGACCGAGCGCTGTAAAGTCCGACTCGGTGTAACCCGCCGCCACTGCAGCGCCGAGTCGCCCGGGATAGCGGGCCGCAGTCCAAGCGATCTCCTCCGCGAGCAGAGCCGGATTGCGTACCGTGATCAGTGTCGGTGTGGGACCCGACCAGATTCGTTCGGTCTCGCCGAGAATCCAGTTGCTGGCCAGCAAGGGCTGCGGGAGATAACCGGGAAAGCCGGCGTGGTGTTCGCTGAGGGTGGCGCCGTCGAACCCAACCGACTCCGCGAGCACGGCCTGCCCGAGGATTGCGTCGACCTGACCAGGCACGTCGGGGAGCTCCTGTCGGTGAATTCCCAGGGCAATCGTGCCTGGCCCGTACGGCTCCGTGGACGGTCCGGCATTGCCATCAGTCGCGCCCGCCATGTCAGTGCCCGACCGCCGGCTCCGGCTCTTGTTTGTCAAGTCCATCCGGTCACTCCTCGTTGAGTCGGAAAAGTTTGTCCTGCACGATGTCCGGGCGAGTACGCGGCCACTACGCCGGTGGTACCAACACCGGACCATGTGTTGGGTGCAATGCTGTGGTCGGAGCGGACCCGAGTCTGTGACCTAGGTCTCATAAGTCGGTCGCGACGGGGATGATCCGATCATCGGCGATCTTCATCGGGGCGATGTCGTCGGCGCGCGGCACCCGGGTTTGCGCGTGCGCGAACCCCATGCCCCTGCCGCTCGAGCTAGGCGAGGATCGTGTCAGCGTTCTCGCCACCGGGGCTCGGGTCCATGGGGACTATCGTGTTCTCGATGTCGGCGTGGTCGCGTCCGACCGTGTCGCAATGCGCACGTCGAGCTTGTGCTCGAGTCGGGCGAGTCGAAGAAGTTGCATGACGGCGCGTAGCGAGCGACCAGCCGTAGTGTTTTTCGCTCACCCCCGCCCGGGACCAGGATCGAGGGGAAGCGGTCGCCGATGGGGCTGGGGACGTTGAGCGTCCGCTTGAGGGTGTAGTGCTCGCGGCAGTACCGCTCCTCGTCGTTGACCCACATAAGCAGATCTGGAGGGCCTCCTCCAAACGCGCGAATCGCTCCGCCGTCGGTGGGAACGGCAACCCCGAGCCCGCGTGCCTCCTCCTCGAACCAGACGGCACCGATGCCCAACCGCGCACGCACGCCGCTCAACACGTCCGCTGTGGTGACGCACTTCGCGCATCGCGGGCATGCGGTAGGAGACCGCGCTCACCGGCGTCAGAAGTTCGATTCGCGACGTGCAGGCGGTCAGGTAGCCGAGGGTGGTGTAGGCCTCCAGCATCTCGCTCTCGATCGGACCGTTTGGCGGGATGTGCCACAGGCAACGGCGAGCCGCGTGAACCCCTCCTACTCGACTGCGACGGCGACTTGCCGCGTATCCAGCGCGAGCGTGGAGGGCCGCCCTGCCACGTGAAATCGGAGAGCTGCAGGACGATCTTCATTTGCGAGCCGCTCTCGAGCGGATGAGGTGGAGACGACGTCGGGCCGCAACTCCGGGTTCGGTTGGCACAGCGAACTCGCACCGGCGGGACGCCGAGGTCTGTGCCGGTGGCTGTGTGCCCCCTATGCGGGACGTTCCCGTAAGTCACGAGGACCCCGTCGGAGAACAGCACGAACGGTCCCCGGCCCGGCAGCACGCAGCACGCGCGCCCCCCACATCGGCCGAACCACCTACAACGACGGTGGCCCGCGGAACTCGCCCACCTTGGCGATTCGTCTTTGTGATCACGGCTGGGTGTGCCAGACGTTCGGCCCGTACCGTCAGTGCCTTCCTGCCCTGTCCGGCACTCGCCAAGCGCAACCGAACTCTCGACCGAGCCCGCGGCTCGATCCGGTGATCACGGCTACGCGTCCGTCCAGACTTCACTCACGACGAACTTCCTTCGATGAATCGGCTGGCCTGCAACGCGACGCAGACCGGCTTTCCGCCCCCGTCCCGCTCGAAAATCTGCTCGGTCACCACATGTGCCGCACCTGGCCCGACGAGGTCGGCGGAGCGGATCACGGCACGCATCTGCACACCGCACCCCACCGGCAGCGGAGCCGGGAACCGGACCTTCTCGTACCCGTAGTTGACTATGTGCGCGAATCGGTCGAGGGAGATGAGTTCACCGAGCAGCGCTGGCCCGAGGGACAGCGTGAAGAGGCCGTGCGCGATCGTGGAGCCGAAGGCGCTTCGAGCGGCCCGTTCAGGGTCGAGGTGAATCCACTGGTGGTCGCCGGTGACAGCAGCGAATGCCGCGATCGTGTCCTGCGAGACTTCCCGCCAGCCGGTCGGGCCGAGTTCGACGCCGACCAAGGCGGCGAGCTCGGCAACACTGCTCGGGCGGGGAATTGAAGTCGACGTCATGGTGTCCTCTGTTCAGTTCGGGGACCGGCGGTCACAGCTCGAAGAGTCCGGCGGCACCCATTCCGCCGCCGATGCACATGGTGACGACCACGAAGCGGACAGCGCGTCGCCGGCCCCTCGAGCGGAGCGTGGCTGACCATGCGCGCGCCGCTCATACCGTACGGGTGCCCGATAGCGATGGCGCCCGTACACGTTGTACTTCTCGGGATCGATCCCGGACGAGGACGGCAGTACACGGCCTGCGATGCGAAGGCCTCGTTGACTTCCCAGAGATCGACGTCTTCCACCGACATCCCGTGCCGTTGCAGCAGGCGGGGCACGTCGAACACCGGTCCGATGCCCATCTGGTCCGGCTCACAAACGGCCACTGCGACACCGCGATACGTGACAAGTGGTATCAGCCCACGACGGGCCGCAAGCCTTACGAGAGTGGTCGAAGGTGGGTTGCCCTCGTCGAGGTCGAGGTCGAGGGTGAAGGCAGCACTGTCGGGACTGTCCGGGGCCTCACCCGGGACGTGGCGGGGTCCGCCGAAGAGGACGATCTCTTCCTTGAACAGGCCCCGCTCCCGCGCAGCTGCCGTCCGGCGCAGCGGCTGCAGAGCGTAATTGTCCTGTACCTCACTGCTCACGTCGAACCGCTGCGCGACGTTCTCTGCAGTCTCCAGCATCGAGACGTAGATGTCGTGGCCGTGGTCGAGCAGCCAGGGATCGTAGGCGCGGTAGCCGTGGCGATGATCATTCTGTGCCAAGGAGATCGGCTCGACGCCGCCGCCCACCGTCAGCTGCATTCCGTCCGCAATGATCTGCTTTACCGCGATCGCGACCACCATCAGACCCGAGGCGCACTGCCGGTCGACGGTCATCCCCGCCACCTGGTCGGGAGACCAGCACGCAGAGCTGCCTGACGAGCGACGTTGTAGCGGCTAGCGCCCTCCTGCATCGCGCATCCGAGCACGATGTCCTCGACCTCACCGCCCTCGAAACCCGCTCGTTTCAGGGCCTCTCCCACAGCGTGGGCGGCTAGGTGCTGAGCCTGTGTGTCGTTGAACGAGCCACGACAGGCCTTGCCGATCGGGGTACGGGCGGTCGAAACACTGACGGCTTCGCGCATAAGTCCTCCGGGGTGTGGGTTGGCCCGGCTCAGATGGCAATGCCGCCGTCGACCGGCACGACGACGCCAGTGATGTAGGCAGCCTCGTCCGAGGCCAGGAATGCCACGGCAGCAGCCATCTCTGACGGATCACCGAAGCGGCCGAGCGGGATCGTGGCCTCGATCTCGGCGCGTCGCTCGGCCGGGATCGAGGCGATCATACGGGTGTCCGCATTGGGCGAGATGGCGTTCACGGTGATGCCGAAACCGGCGAGCTCCTTGGCTGCGGTTCTGGTGAACCCGATGATCCCCGCCTTCGCCGCAGAATAGTTAGCCTGCCCGCGATTGCCGTGGAGTCCGCTGTAAGAGGTGACGTTAATGACCCTTCCGCCGCCTTGTCGGCGGAAGTGCGGCACAGCCGCCCGAGTCATCCGGAACGTCCCGCCGGTGTGTACCGCGAGCACCGACTCCCAGTCCTCGTCGGTCAGCTTCCAGAGCATTCCGTCGCGCAGGATCCCCGCGTTGTTGACCACGACATCGACACGCCCGGTGGTGGCGACGACCTGCTCATACAGCGCGGCGACCGCGCCGGTGTCCGAGACATCGGTCGTCACTCCCACGGCACCGATATCCTTGGCTGTGTCCGCCACAGCGGCGACGTCGGCATCGACGCAGAACACGGCGGCACCAGCCTCGTGGAACCGTTCCGCGACGGCGCGTCCCACTCCCCTGGCAGCGCCGGTCACGACGACCGTGCGGCCGACGAAGTCGAAAGTCATATTTGGCACGAGAGTTCCTTTTCGTGGGTAGCCGGATACAGATCCGGACGGTGTACTCCTGAGATCGAGCAGGGGAACCGGGTTCCCTGTCGCTTCTCACTCGGGTTGTTAGGCGATCTCTTGCTTGGCGAGTCGGCGGAACGACGGGACCATCGGCGCGTACCCCGAGATACCGCCATCGACGACCAGGACGTGACCGTTGACGAACGCCGACTCCGGTGAAGCCAGGAAGAGGGCGGCGAGCGCGATGTCGTCCGGCCGACCGAGCCGCGGGGAGGAGACGTGTTCCAGCATCAGTTCGGTCTGCTCCGGTGAGAACATCTGTTCGGTGCCCGGGGTGACGATGTGGCCCGGCGCGATCACGTTGCACCGGATCCCCTGCTGGCCATACTCCACCGCGACTGACTTCGAGAAACCGATCACCCCAGCCTTCGACGCTGCGTATGCCGGGCGAGACTCCAGGGCGAGCCACGCGACGACCGACGAGGCGTTGGTGATGCTCCCTGCCCCGGCTCGGACCATGTGCGGCAACACGTGCTTCGCCACGAGCATGCACCCGAGGAGATCCACCCCGAGTTGCTTCGTCCAGACCGACAAGCTTCCATCCGCAACATTCACGTCATGCGGCACCACCCCACGGTTCGACGCGTAGTTCTGGAGGACGTCCACCCCATCGAACATCTCGACGGCGAAGGCGACCAGGCCAGTGACCTGGTCCTCGTCCGATACATCAGCGGCGAAGGCCTCAGCGGTCCCGCCGTCCTTGCGGATACGCCCGACAGTGGCCAGCGCCTTCGCCTGGTCGACGTCTGCCGCCACCACTCGGGCTCCCTCGCGGGCGAACAACTCGGCCGTGGCCGCCCCGATTCCGGACCCCGCACCGGTGATGATCGCCGTCTTGCCCTCCAGCCGCCCGATCTCGGTCATACCTTTTCTCCGTCCTTATTAATCTTTCGACTCTCAGACCGGGAGTCTGGTCGCCTTTCGCCGCGAGGACTGTGACTCAGATCCGGCGACTCGGCCGCCCGGGCCGGGTCGAGACCTGAGTCACAGACGAGCGGCGCCCGCCGCGGAGACTATTGCGTCCGGGGCGCCCGGAACACGAGGAGCCCAAGCATTGACCTGGGGCGACGCGGCCGCGCGACTACCGGGTCGGGTCGCAGGAAAGGAACGGACATGTGCCCACTCGTCAAGACCTCGGACGGCTTCCGACTGCACGTGACCGACACCGGCTCAGGGGCACCGGTCGTCTTCCTGCACGAGTTCTGCGCCGACCACCGCAGCTGGTCAGGGCAGGTCGCCGCGCTGCGCGACGAGTTCCGGTGCATCACCTACGACGCCCGTGGCTATCCCCCGTCAGATGTGCCGACGAGCCCCTCGTCCTACTCCTGGCAGCATGCAGTCGACGATGCGATCGCGGTGCTCGATGCCGTCGGCATCGCCTCTGCGCACCTCGTGGGGCTGTCGATGGGCGGCTACACGGCCGTGCAGCTCGGACTGCGTCACCCCGATCGCGTCCGGTCGATCATGGCCGTAAGCGTGGGGTCGGGGTCGGACCTGGCGGTCCGATCTGCCTACCTGGCGGAGACCCGGACTCTCGCCGAGCAGCTTCGTTCCGAGGTGCCCGAGATCGTGGGGCGCCGAATGGCGAACGGACCGAGCCGCGTTCAACTCCGCCGCAACAACGAGCCGGCCTGGCATGAGATGATCGAGCGGTTCTCCGAGCTCTCGGCGGAAGGGCTCGCCCACACGATCGTCTGCGTGCAAGGAACCCGCCCTCCCCTCCATGACTTCTTTGACGAGCTGAGCACCTTGTCCGTGCCATTGCTCGTCGTGGACGGCGACGAGGACGAGGCATGCCTGCCCACCGGCCTCATACTCAAGCGGACGGCACCTTCGTGTGGACTGCGCGTGCTCCCGCACACCGGACACAGCCCCAACCTAGAAGACCCCAAGGACTTCAACGAACTCACGCGGCGATTCCTCCGTCGCGTCGACTCGAGCGGCTGGCCGCAGCGCGATTCGCGGTCTCGAGCCGTCCTGCAGCTCAGTGACGTCGATGTTGATGCGTCCGATGAGAGCGCCTGATCCCGTGCCGGCACCGGCGGCGCTCGAGGCCTGGTCGAGAAGCTTCCTGGCGAGTGCCGCCCCTGAGATCCGAGATTTGCTGCTCGCGGACAGCCGGATCGTGTCGTACCCGCCGGGCGCCTTCCTCAGCGCGGGGAACGGTCGCGACTACAAGGCGGCCCTCGTGCACAGCGGAATACTGCGTGCCCTGATCACCACCTGGGAGGGCCGGGAGGCGACCACTCGCTACCTGACAGCCGGGCAGATCAGCGGCGTGCCGGCGATGCTCACTCTTAAGGCACCCTCCTCGCTGCAGGCCCTCACCTACTGCGAGGTGTCGCTTCTGAACCAGGACACCTTCCGCAGACTCATGGAGGCCCGTGCCGATCTCTGTTACCTGGTGGCCGTGTATCTCGCGGAGTCGGCGTACGAGGTCATGATGTACCTCGAGGGCAACGCCTTCGGCTCCGTCCAGCAGCGGGTGAGCACGCACCTTCTAGCTATGGCGGTGCCCACGTCCCGGGGCCTGCTGGTGCAGACGGACCAGACCGAACTCGCGAACGCCATCGGCTCCGTGCGTGAGGTGGTCGCACGGGCTTTGAAGAGACTGAGTGACACCGGAGCGATCCGTCGCTCGCGACGGCAGATCTGGATCGAAGACCCGAGCCTGCTTCGATCGCTCGCCTCCGTCCCGCCACTGCGCCATTAGACGGACCGGCGGCGATCCAGAGCTTGCGGTCGGCCGCGGCGAGCAAGTGGTGCATGCGCGACTTCACCACTCGCTCAACCGAATATTCCTGTCCGCCGGGCATCCTCCCAGCGGACGACTCGAAAGGGAGAAAAATGGACATCTCAGGCAAGGTAGCCGTGGTCACCGGCGGCTCTGGGGGGATCGGTCAGGCCCTCGCCGCACACCTCTTACGCGGGGGTTGCGACGTGTCGATCGTCGACCTCGACCTCGAGGCGACCGAAGCCGTCGCTGCGGGCCTCGCCACCACCGGCTCGGGTCGGGTGCAGGCGCTAGCGGCAGATGTCTCGGACAGCGCCGGCATCGCCGAGGTGCTAGACCGAACGGAATCGGCGTACGGACCGGTCGACCTCTACTTCGCGAACGCTGGCGTACCAGGCGGGCCCGGTCTCGGTGACTCCGACGAGGAGTGGGCTCGCGCCATCGAGGTCAACGTCCTCGCGCATGTGCGAGCCGCCCGCCTGCTCGTGCCGGGCTGGTTGGACCGCGGCGCGGGCTACTTTGTCAGCACCGCATCGGCGGCGGGCCTGCTCACGCAGATCGGCCTGGCGACTTACTCGGTCACCAAGCACGCCACCGTGGCGTTCGCGGAGTGGCTTTCGATCACCTACGGCGACCAGGGCATTCGCGTAAGCTGTGTGTGTCCGATGGGCGTGCGGACGCCACTGCTCCACAGCGGCACCGACTCGGGCGACGAACTAGGCGCTGCCGCCTCGCGATCGGTCATCACCGCGGGCGCCGTACTCGCCCCCGATCAGGTCGCGGAGACGACCCTCGAAGCGGTACGGGAGGAACGGTTCTACATCCTGCCTCACCCAGAGGTAGCCCAGATGTACGCCGAGAAGGCCGCCGATCCCGCCCGCTGGCTCAGTGGTATGCGGCGTTTCCAGAATCGGATCCTGACCGATTTGCGTTGAGCACTCGTTCCCACCGGATGCGCCCGCCAGGACAACGGTCCTGGCGGGCGCATCCGTACTCCGTCGGTGGCTCAGGCGCCCCTGGGCAGTTCACGGTCCACCGACAGTGACACGACCACTGCAGTGATCAACGCTGCGGCTATGAGCAACCACGCTGGCGCCAAGAGATTCCCGGAAACCTCGGTCAGCAAAGTTGCGAAGAACGGTGTCGTGCCCGCGAACAGCACGCTTCCTAAACTGTAGGCGATGGCAAAACCGGAGGCGCGAACCTCCGTTGGGAACAACTCGGCGAACGTCACCACAATCGCGCCGCCGTAGGCTCCGAGCGGCACCCACAGGAGCATCTGGCCGAGGAGCGCCGGCAGGAACCCGTTGAGCCCGATGATGAGGAAACTAGGATAGGCCAGCACGACGGTGAGACCGCATGCGAGGAGGAGGATCGCCCGCTTGCCGAATCGGTCTACGAGACGGCCGAAGACCAGGACAAAGACACCGCCTACGGCCGCGGAGAGTCCCAGTGACACCAGAGATGGCACCGCTCCGAGACCGATCACCGTCCGGTTGTAGCTCAGCAGGAAGGCCTGCACGGTCACCGATAACCCGTGGAATCCCAAGCAAATACCAATGACCGTCAGGAACGGCCGCCAGTGCTCGCTGAGAAGGGTTCGCAGAGGGCTTCCGGCCCGTGCTTTGTCGGCTTTCAGCTGCTCGAACTCCGGTGATTCTGCGGTCCGGTAACGCAGATAGAGGCCAACCACCAACAGTGGGAAGCCCAACAGGAACGGCACACGCCACCCCCAACTGTGCAACGCCTCCGTCGACAATCCCAAGGTCAGACCCAGGATCAGAAAGATTCCCAGCACACTGCCCACAACACTGGCGAACACCACGAACGACCCATAGAACCCACGCCGACTCTGGGGCGCCAGCTCAACAATGTAAGTCGACGACGTCCCATACTCACCCCCCACGGACAAACCCTGGAACACCCGGGCAGTCACCAGCAACAACGGCGCGATCACCCCCGCCTGAGCATAGGTGGGCATCACTCCGATCAACACCGTAACCGCACCCATCATCATGACCGAAATTGCCAGTGCCACCTTGCGTCCACGCCGATCGGCCAGCCGTCCGAGCGCGATGGCTCCCACCGGCCGCACGAAGAAACCGACCGCGTACACCGCGAATGTTGAAAGAAGCGCGGCAATCCGATCCTCTGCCGGAAAGAACAGCACCGCGATCACCGGGGTCAACGCCGCGAAAATTGAGAATTCATAAAACTCGATCACCGTGCCAATGCCAGCCGCCAAAACTGAGCGACGTGCTAAGGGCGGCGGGGCGCCTAGCGGCGAACTCTCGTCCACAGTCTTCGTAGTATCCAAATCGAGCGCTCTTGAATCAGACATCATTGTCCTCCGGTAAGGGTGGTGCGCCTCCGAGGCAGCGGGCGCTTGGAAGCGTAGGCGTTGGCGACGAGGCGCTTCTGTAACCAAAGTCCGCGCGTGTGATCCCCGTCTCTTACTCGACAGGGACTGTCACTAGCTCCGTCAAGTAGCGGGAGACTTGTCGCTTGCTCCTCTGTCAAGCAGCGGCTGCGGTGACCATCAGTGATAGATCTGCGGCCATCGCTTTGATGACGACGTCCGAGAGTCTGCGTTTGAGGATGCGGAGTGCTTCCATTCCACCGTCGCCGCTGGCCTTGCGGCGTGCCAACAGTGCTCGCGCGTCGGGATGACAGCGGGCCTGAGTGAGTGAGTGCGATGCGGTGGATTGCGGCATTGAGCTGACGGTTCCCGGTGCGCGAGAGTCGATGTCGAGCGCGGTTCGACGACCATATTGGAAGCGGCGCGGTGCCGTTTCGTCGGCGCCTTCCACCCTGGGTCGAGCTCGTGAAGGTGCCAGCGCAGGCGTGCGATGATTCGAGTCCGTTCGGCAACGAGGTCTTCGCGATGGTCGACCAGGAGCCGGAGCTCACGTTCTGCGCCGTCGAGGCGGGCTTCGGGCAGATCGGGCTCACGCAGGGCCGCGCGTGCGACTGCGAGCGCGTCGATCGGATCCGACTTGCCGTAGGTGCGGGCGCCGTCGCGGACGTTCGCCATCAATTTCGGCGGGACGCGAACTATTCGTTCGCCGGCGGCGATCAGATCGCGTTCGAGGCGCCGGCTCAGGTGACGGCAGTCTCGATGGCCCATAGTCGATCACCAGACTGTTCAGTCGCCCAGCGCAGCAGCGACAGATGGTCTTTGCTTTTCGTACCAATGGTTTTCGTCGACAGTTGTCGTCCCGTCTGATCGACCCCGACGGCGGTGTGGGGGCGCTTGTGCGCATCGATCCCGATGACCATCCTGGTTGTATGTCTCCTGCCCAGGTTGCGGGTGGGTGGCTCTACCGGTCGATCGGCA